>JAJDDH010000141.1 GCA_029260415.1 Phycisphaerales bacterium
GCGGGTCCCGAAGCTGGCGCGGGCGAGGACGGGGAAGGGGATGCCGTACTTGGTTCCGGGGTGCCCGTTGAGGATCATGGGGGCGAGGACGATGAGGTTGCCCAGCATGACCGTCAGGACGGCCTGCCACCAGTTCATGCCCTGGGAGACCATGCCCGCGGCGAGCATGTAGGTGGGGATGCAGACGGCCATGCCCACCCAAAGCGCGGCGATGTTCCACATGGACCATGTGCGCTTGTCGTCGGGGGTGGGGGCGAGGTCGGTATTCGAGAGTGGATTCGACATGCGGTATCGCTCAGTACGCCGCGATCTGGTCGTAGCTCTCGGGTCTGCGGTCGCGGTAGAACTGCCAGACGTTGCGGACCTCCTGGATCATGTCCAGGTCCAGATCGGCGACGACGACCTCGTCCTTATCGCGTGAGCCCTCGGTGATGATCTTGCCCCGGGGGTCGGCGAAGTAGGACTGGCCGTAGAACTCGCCCATGTTCCAGGGGGCCTCGGTGCCGACGCGGTTGATCGCGCCGACGTAGTACTGGTTGGCGACGGCGTGGGCGGGCTGCTCGAGTTTCCAGAGGTACTCGGAGAGGCCCGCGACGGTGGCGCTGGGGTTGAAGACGATCTCGGCGCCGTTGAGGCCCAGCTCGCGGGCGCCCTCGGGGAAGTGGCGGTCGTAGCAGATGTAGACGCCGATCTTGCCGAAGGTGGTGTCGAAGACGGGGTAGCCCAGGTTGCCCGGCTTGAAGTAGAACTTCTCCCAGAAGCCCGGGTGGCAGTGGGGGATGTGGTGCTTGCGGTACATGCCCAGGAACTCGCCCGTCTCGTCGATGACCGCGGCGGTGTTGTAGTAGACGCCGGTCATGTCCACCTCGTAGATTGGCACGACCATGACCATGGCGTGCTTCTTGGCCAGGTCCTGCATGAGCTTGATGGTCGGGCCGTCGGGGATGGGCTCGGCGATGTCGTACCACTTGGTGTCCTGCTCGGCGCAGAAGTAGGGGCCGTAGAAAATCTCCTGCAGGCAGCAGACCTGGGCGCCCTTGTCGGCGGCCTGAGCGATGAGTGCGATGTGCTTTTCGATCATCGCGTCCTTGATCTTGGCCAGGCTCTGATCGCCCGGGACGGGGTTGGAGGCCTGGATCAGGGCGGCGCGGGTCACTCGGGGCATGGACGACTCCTTGAGGCAGTGAGCATCGGTTGACGGTGAGAGTTGGCGTTAGAGCCAGCGGGTGACGAGGACGCGGGACTCGGTGTAGAAGCGCATGGCGTCCTCGCCGTTGGCGTGGAGGTCGCCGAAGAAGGACTTCTTCCAGCCGGCGAAGGGGAAGACGGCCATGGGCGCGGGCACGCCCACGTTGACGCCCGCCATGCCGGCCTTGACGGTGCGCTGGAACTTGCGGGCGGCGTGCCCCGAGTCGGTGAAGATGACGGCCATGTTCCCGTACTCGGACTGGTTGATGTCGTCGATCGCCTGATCGAGCGAGTCGGCGCGGAGGACGGAGAGCACGGGCCCGAAGATCTCTTCGCGGGCGATGGTCATGGCGGGGGTGACGTGGTCGAAAATGGTGGGGCCCACGAAGCAGCCGGTCGGGGGCAGTTCGCCCTCGCGCCCGTCGAGCATGAGGTTGGCGCCCTCGCTGACGCCCGATTCGATGTAGCCCAGGACGCGGGTCTTGGCGGCCTCGCTGACGAGCGGGCCCATGCTCACGCCTTCCTGATCGCCCGGGCCGACCTTGATCGAGCGGGAGGCCTCGACGAGGGCGGGGACGAACCAGTCGGCGCTGTCGCCAACGCAGACGACTGCGGAGCCCGCGAGGCAGCGCTGCCCGGTGTTGCCGAAGGCGGATCCGAGCACGCCATCGACGGCGGCGCGGCGGTTGGCGTCGGGCATGATGATGGAGAAGTTTTTGGCGCCGCACATGCACTGGGCGCGCTTGCCCGCGGCGGTGGCGGTGGTGTAGACGTGGTGGCCGACCTTGGTGGAGCCGACGAAGGAGATGGCCTTGACGTCCGGGTGGGTGATGAGTCGGTTGGCGACGTCGGGCCCGCCGTGGACGAGGTTGAGCACGCCGTCGGGGAAGCCCGCGTCCTTGGCGAGGTCGAACTCGCGGATGGTGGAGAGCGGGTCGAGCTCGGAGGGCTTGAGGACGAAGGTGTTGCCGCAGGCGACGGCCATGGGCCACATCCACATGGGGACCATGACGGGGAAGTTAAACGGAGTAATGCCGGCGCACACGCCGAGCGGGACGCGATCGACCTGGGAGTCGACGCCGACGCCGCCCTCGTCTTCGGTGCGGCAGAATGAGGTGGAGACGGCGATCTGCGGGAGGGTGCGCCCCATCATCAATACCGGGGCGGCGGTGGCGAACTCGACGCAGTCGATGCCGCGTCGGAGCGAGCCGATGGCCTCGGCCTTGGTCTTGCCGTGTTCTTGCACGACGACATCGGCGATGTCGTTGATGTTGTCCTCGAGGATCTGCTTGTAGCGGAAGAGGCACTGGACGCGGTCGCCCACGGGGGTCTCGGACCACGCGGGGAAGGCGGCGCTGGCGGCGGCGACGGCGCGGTCGGCCATCTCGGCGCTGCTCATCGGGGTCAGGGCGACGGGCTGGCCCGTCGCGGGGTTGATCACGGGGTGGGTGCTGGCGCTGGTGTCGCGGACGCGGGCGCCCGCGATGACGTGCTCGGCGATGGGGGTGCTCATGCTCGGGCCTCCGGGCGCTCAGGCTCGGAGCGCCGCAACGCGGAGTCTAGCGGAAACGGGGGGCAGATCGCAGCACAACCGTGCCCGGACGGTTGAGCGCACGAAAGACGCCCCTTGCGGGGCGTCGATCGGAAGCGGGCGAACGGACTCGAACCGTCAACATTCAGCTTGGAAGGCTGACGCTCTACCATTGAGCTACGCCCGCGGCGATCGCAGTTTAGCCGGTCGGACCGCCCTCGGGGAGGGTTTGGGCGCTGCGGCGTGCCCTGAACGCCAGGAACATCGGGAACTCGGCCCGGGCGCGGTTTTCTTCCTCGGCCTTGGGGCCCGGCTCGCTCGTGCGGGCGCTGGCCCATTCCTCGATCGTCTCGATCAGGAACCCCGCCTGGGCGAGCGATTCGATGTACCGCCCGATCGGGCGGTGGTGGGTCGTCGTGGTGATGGGCTCGTCCCCGCCCGCGACGGCGCCCGGGTTCATCACGATCTCGCTGGGGCGGTCCGACAGGTACGCGTCGATGCGGCGGAACTGCGTGCGCTGCCCGTCCTCGGGCGAGCTTGTCCAGCCCCAGTGCGAGATGCCCGGCGAGCGGAACGCGGGGTGGAGGATGACACCGACGAACGCGCCGCCCGGGCGCACGAGCGAGGCGACGCCGCGGAGGACGTCGTCGAGCGGGTCGATGTTCATCAGCGCGAGCACGCTGACGCAGGCGTCGAAGCTGGCGGGTTCCAGATCGAGCTGGTCCAGGGCGCGGGCGTCGGCGGTGAGGAAGGTGGTCTCGGGTGTCGCAGCGGCGGTCGCGCGTTCGATGAGACCCTCGGAGGCGTCAACGCCCGTGATGTGCGCGCCGGGCTGGTGCTGGGCGAGCCAGCGCTCGAAGACGCCTTCGCCGCAGCCGACGTCGAGCAGGCGCTGACCGGGCTGGGGGTCGAGCAGGCGGGCGGCGCCTGGCAGGACGGTCTTGGCGTGGTGGTCGGACTTGCCCGTCGAGACGTACGAGGCGTACCACGGGGCGACGTGCTCCCACCCGGCGCGCCCTGCGGGGCGCCCCTCGGCGTCGGTGACCCTCGTGGTGGAGACGTCGCCGCGGATGTCAGCGGGCTTGGCCGTCGCGGGGGGCGTCGCCCCGAGCATGGACCAGAACTCGGCGGGCGCGGGCGCGCGCAGGCGGATGGTTTTCTCCGTGCCCGGATGGCGGAAGGAGAGCTCTTCGAGGTGCAGGCAGACGCGGGGGATCTCGCGCCTGGACGAGCGGTAGGCCTTGTCGCCCAC
>JAJDDH010000142.1 GCA_029260415.1 Phycisphaerales bacterium
TCGCAGCGTCGCCCGCTGCTCGAGGCGCTGGCGTACCCGAACCGGCGGGTGCAGTACGAGGCGGCGCTGGCGCTGGGCGCGGCGCAGCCCGTGAGCGGGTTTGAGGGGTCAGAGCGTGTGGTGCCCCTGCTGGCCAGCGCGGTGCGAGACGCGTCGGCGCGGTACGCGATCGTGATGACCGGGTCGGACCGAGAGGAATACGACAGGCACCGCCAGGTGCTCGAGGGCGAGGGGTACAGCGTGCTCCCGCCAGCGGATCGCGGGCTTGAGGACGTGCGGGCGGCGATCGCCGAGGCGCCCGGGGTGGACCTGATCGTCACGTCGCTGGGCGCCGATACGACGCGGGCGGTGATCGAGGAGATCCGGAGCGACAGCAAGCTGGCGGTGACGCCCGTGCTGGCGATGACGCCCTCGGACGAGCTTGAGTACCTGTCCCGCCTGTACCGGCGTGACCAGAGCGTGATGGTCCGGCGGACGGGGATCGACAGTTCCATGTTCGTCAGGGCGAGCGGCGAGCTGATCGAGTCGGCTTCGGGCGGCGCCATCACCCAGAGCGAGGCCGCGGCGTACGCGGACCGGGCGATCAGCACGCTGCGGGACCTTGCGGTGTCGCAGAACAGCGTGCTGAACGTGAGCGACGCGGCGGCGCCGCTGATCGCGGTGATGCGGGGTCAGAGCGGGCGGGTGATGCTGGACATCGGCGAGGTGCTGGCCCACGTGGGTCAGGCCCGTGCGCAGAGCGCGCTGATCAACCGTGCGTTTGAGCTTTCGGGCGACGAGCAGCGGGCGATGCTGGGGCTGGTGGCCGACTCGGGCAAGCGTCACGGCAACAGCCTGGACGACCGCCAGGTTCGGCGTCTGGTCGAGCTGGCCCGCAGCACGGACTACGAGCTGGCGACGTCGGCCGCGGCGGTGATGGGGGCGATGCAGCTGCCCAACGAGGATCTGCTGCCGATCATGTTCGGCGAGTTCGAGGGGCGGTCGGCCCGGGCGCGTCGTCCGTAGCAGGGAATCGGTGATAACAACCAGAGACGAGCGCGAGCGGGTCCTTCGGGGCCCGCTTGTTTGTGTGCGCGTGTGCTGCGGCTTCGGCTGGTCCGAGTTGGCGCGGGGGAGACCGGACGGATCGCCCAGGCGGCACAGACGGCGCGAGGGCGCCCGGGTGATGGGGGCTTGGGCTTCATCCGGGTTGTTTGTGGAGACGATGGAATGGACGCACGTGGTGGTCGCCGCCCGTCTTCTCGTGAGGACGGGGGGACGAGCGGGGCCACGATGGGCCGGATCGTGCGGGCGTTCGGAGGAGAACGCCCCTGTGGTCTGCGGCACAGTGCCGAAACCCCGGGGGACCCGGGCAGTTGTTCTCGCGAGTCGATGTGTTCCAAGGAGAATCAAGCATGCGTGCGAATCGGAAGCACAACCGGGCCAAGGGTTTCACCCTGGTCGAAATCCTGATCGTTGTCGTGATCCTCGGCATTCTGGCCGCCATTGTTGTCCCGCAGTTCACCAGCGCTGCTGATGAGGCTCGCGGCGGCAACGTCCAGACTCAGATCTCGACGCTCGAGACTCAGCTCGAGCTCTGGGCCGCCCGGAACAACGGCGCGTACCCGGACCTGGTCACCGACGGCTGGGCGAACATGATCGCGGCGAACTACGTCAAGGCCGCCCCGCGCAACCCGTTTGCGCCGGCCGCCAACGCGACGGACGTCACGGCGAACGCGTTCGCTGATCCCGACGCGGCGGACGCGGCCGCGGCTGCCGCCGCTGCCAGCGATGGCTGGCTCTACAACAGCGCCAACGGGCTGATCCGTGCCGCTGGCGCCCCCGATCCGATCCCGTAAACCCGGGATCCAGATTCAGCTTTGTCACGCTTGAGCCCCGGAAGGGGCTTGAGCGCTTTCCGGGGGGAATCGTGCTGGGCGTCCGACCGAGGTCGTGGGCGGAAGGAAGTGACGATGCGTCGTGAGCGGAACGCATTCACACTGGTCGAGATCCTGATCGTCGTGGTGATCCTTGGGATCCTCGCGGCGGTGGTGGTTCCCCGGTTTGCGGCGGCCCGGACCGAGGCCGCGGCGGGGACGACGTTCTCTGAGCTGCAGAAGCTGCGTCGCGCCCTGGACGTGTACATGGCTCGCAACGAGAACACCTTCCCGACGGTTACCGCGGGGAGCGGGACGTGGGGCGAGATGGTCGCGGGCACGGGTGAATATCTGAAGTCGCCGCCGTACAACCCGTACGTGGGGGGCGCCAATGCGCGGACGATCCTGATCCGGGGCACGCCCGACGTGGCTTACCAGACGACGCACGGGTGGATTTTCGATGACGCCACCGGCACGATCTGGGCCGGGGGGTTCGATCTGAACGACGAGCCGATTCCACAGCCCTAACGCGGGTCAGAGAGCGAGAGCGAGCATGTTCAAGCATTCGATGACCCGGCGCGGCTACACCCTGATCGAGGTGCTCATTGTCGTGACGATCTTGGGGATCGCAGGGGCGTTGGTGATGCCATCGCTGGGGCAGACGCACGTGCTGCGTGTCCAGGCGGCGGTGCGGACGATCATCTCGGACATCACGTACGCCCAGTCGGACGCGTTGGCGTTCCAGACCGGGCGGGCGTTGCTGTTTGATGTGGACTCGAACTCCTACCGGTTGCTCGAGGTGAACGGGCTGACGCTGGACCCGGACAACGACACGCTGTACTCGCCCTCGGGGCCCGACCAGCAGTACATCGTGGTGTTCGACGACCCGCGCTACGGGGGGGCCACGATCCAGAACGTGGACTTTGACGGGACGGCGTCGCTGATCTTTGACGAGATCGGCGGCCCGGTGGTGGCGCCCGGCTCGGACGTGCTGGCCTCGGGCGGGTCGCTGGAGGTCGCGGGTCCCAACTCGCTGTGGCGGATCAACGTCGCGGCGTTCAGTGGGAAAGTGACGGTCGAGCAGCTCGACGCTCCCTGAGATTGCCCGGATCGGCGGCAAGTGAGGCGCCTGGTTGGCCGATGGGCGTTGCAGCGCCGCGTTTGTTCGGCGCCCGCTGGCCTGAGCCGAGGGACGCCATGAGAAATCGACGCGCACGTCAGGGACTGAGCACGGTGCTGGCTGTGGGCGCGTTGGCGGGTCTGCTGATCTGGACGAAGCTTCGTCTGGTGAGCGATCTGCCGCGGAGCGCGTACGCGGTTCCGAACCTGATCGATGCGGGCGAGGGCGAGGGCGAGCCCCGATCGGTCGGGGCGTCCGAGGGCGAGCCCCCTCAGGTGGCGGCGCCCGACGAGAAGATCTCGGACTGAGACGTATGCGGACGCGTCCGAATCCCGCCCCAGAGCCCCGAGAACCCGGGGCGGGGGCGTGGTATCCCCCCGGAAGTCGGGTGGGGACCGGGATGATCGGGCCAAAGCGGAATCGTCCCAAAGTCACTAATCAAAGCGGTCGAAAGAGCTTACGCAGACCGCCGGGGTTGCCCCTCGAACTGTGCAGATCCGAGGGATCACGGGCAATACCAGCCAGCCGATTGCACAACCGTCCGAGCGAGTTGCTCTTGAGCGAGGACAAGTGATGGATTTGAATCAAACCGTTTCCGAGTCGTCCCGCCCCGTGGTGGCCCAGCGTGTAAGCATGGCGGCCGCCGCGATGCTTGTGCTCCTGGCCGGCACGCCGCAGGGTCTTGCCCAGTCGTCTTCCCTCAACGAGCTGTCTTCCGAGACGTTCAAGGGAGGGGTTGACCAGCCGGTGATCCCCGGGGATATCGGAACCGAGGGCGCCGCGTTCGAGGACCCATCGTTCTTCGAGGATGACCTCGTGGACCCCGCGGGGCTCGACGTGAGCGTGGACAAGTACGACCTTGTCGATCTGCACGTCAACGACGAAGACCTGGGGCGAGTGCTCCAGCTGCTCTCGATCCAGAGCGAGCGGAACATCGTGGCAAGCAACGCGGTCTCCGCGACGATCACCGCCGACCTGTACGGCGTGACATTCTTCGAGGCGCTCGACGCCATCCTGCACGTCAATGGCTACGGCTACATCGAGCAGGGCAACTTCATCCATGTGTACACCCGGGACGAGCTGCTCGCGATCGAGCAGGCCACCCGTGAGCGTGTGACCAAGGTGTACCGCCTGGACTACCTCAACGCGGTCGACGCGGCGGAGTTCGTCCAGCAGCTGCTCAGCGAGAACGGGGTGATTAAGACGAGCGCCGCGGCTGAGACCTTCAGCATCGACGACTCGAACCCGGTTGGCGCTGATACGTTCGCCAACGAGGCGACGCTGGTCATCACGGACTACGAGGAGAACGCCGAGGCGATCTTCGAGCTGCTCGAGCAGCTCGACACCAAGCCCGTGCAGGTGCTCGTCGAGGCGACGATCCTGCAGACGAGCCTGACCGAGGACAACGCGTTCGGCGTTGACTTCTCGATCCTGGGCAACCTGGACTTCGCGGACTTCGCGGGCATCGGCGGGCCTCTGGCCGCGGCGGGGCAGCTGGTCCGGGGCGTGGGGCAGACGCTCGACGGCACGGACGTGGACCTGTCGCAGGTGAATAACACGACCGGGGCGGTGACCTCGAGCGTGGGCAATGTCAGCAGCGACGCGGGCATCCGCGGCGGCATCGTGACCGATGACGTGGCGGTGTTCCTGCGGCTGCTCGACGAGGTGACCGACGTCACGGTGGTGTCGAACCCGAAGATCCTGACGCTCAACCGCCAGCCGGCGCGAGTGCTCGTGGGTACCCGGGTGGGCTACCTGAACACGACGACGACCGATACGTCGACGACCCAGACGGTCGAGTTCCTGGACACGGGCACGCAGCTCTCGCTGCGTCCGTTCGTGGCGGCCAATGGGCTGATCCGGCTCGAGCTCAAGCCGCAGGTCTCGAACTTCAAGCTGCGTGAGACGACGGGGACGGGCGGCTCGGCCGTGACGATCCCCGACGAGGAGACGACCGAGCTGGTGACCAACGTCATGGTCCGCGACGGGCAGACGGTGGTGCTGGGCGGCCTGTTCACCGAGACGACGACGGCGACGCGCCGCCAGGTCCCGGTGCTGGGCGATATCCCGCTGATCGGGGCCGCGTTCCGTGGGCACGAGGACAACACCCGCCGGAGCGAGATCATCTTCATGATCACGCCCTCGATCGTGAACGACGCGAACCTCACCCTCGCGGGTGAGGAGGCGAGCGACTACATCACCTCGACCAGGGCGGGCGCCCGCGAGGGGCTGCTCAAGTTCAGCCGCGAGCGTCGCGTCAGCCAGATGATGATCAAGGCTCGCGAGCATGTCGCCGCGGGCAACACCGACCAGGCGATCTTTGTGCTCGACCGGGCGTTGACCCTGCACCCGCAGGCGCCGGACGTGCGCAAGATGCTGGCCGAGCTTCGTGGGACGCAGATTGTGACGCCCAGCAACTCGATCCTGGACTCGGTCTGGGGCAAGGAGTACTACGTCGCGCCCCGCAACGTTCGTGCGATCAACGAGGTGAACGCGGACGCGGGGGACGCCGCGCCGAGCCAGGGCGGGACCGCCCCGGTCAGCGATGTCACCCCGGTCGGCGACGTGACCCCGGTCGTGTCGTCCACGGAGACCTTCGAGGTCACGGGCAAGACGGCTCCGGCGGACGCGGGCGATGTGGACCCGGTGTTCATCGAGAGCGTGTCCGGCTTCGAGACCCCCGAGGAGGACGGGTTCGAGGAGCCCGTGTTCGTCGCCCCCGAGCCTGAGGGCGAGGGGTTCGAGGGCTCGCAGGAGGGCGTGAACAACGAGTTCCTCGAGACGGTCGAGGAGATCACCGAGATCGCGCCCGACACCTTCGACGGTGGCGTGAGCTTCGACGAGACCGCGCCCGAGGCGGAGATCGAACTGGACGGGTTTGGCGCCGAGGGCGTCGAGCACCAGAGCGACTCGTTCTTCGGGGGCGAGGGCGTTGGCCAGGGCGAGAGCGCCGAGAGCGTGAACCCCGAGTTTGTTGAGTACATCGAGGACGTGACCCCGGTCGAGAGCTTCGACGTGGACGCGCCCCAGCCGCTCGTGGATCTGAACGATTCGTTCTCTGAGGCGTCGGGCGACGAGGTGTTCCGCGAGGAGATCTCGATGCCCGAGGTCGCCGACCCGAGCTTCATCGAGTCGGTGAGCGGCGCCGCGAGCCCGGCGGACACGTTCTTTGAGGAGCAGACGGGCGGTCGCAAGGCGACCCAGGGCGCGGGCATCAACTTCTTCAAGTCCTCGCAGATCGACGGGCTTGAGTTCGACAACAACTCGGGCGCGATGATCGAATGGGGCCAGCCCCAGGCGACGGGCCCGGTGCTTGGCCCGGTGCTGGCCCCGGCGGGCGCGGAGGTCCTCTGGATCCCGATCCCCAACGGTCAGATGCTCCGCATCCCGCTGACGGGCTCCGGCGGTTTCCAGGTCTTCGAGCGGGGCTACCCGCTGCAGGAGGACTTCGCGACCGTCCCGACCGATGGCGGTGTGCAGAGCGACCTGGACGACTGAATCAACGCACGCAAAGACACGTCGGGCGTGCGTTCCCCCGCCCCGCGAAGGAGACATCGATGTTCGCTGAGCGAATGAATCGAATCGGAATGCTCGCCCTTGCGGGCACGGCGGCGGGGCTCGTTCTTCTGGCCTCGGGGTGCGCCGGCAACGGCGGGTACACCTCCGAGCACGCCAGTCTGGCCAAGCAGAAGATGAGCATCATGAAGGCCGCGACGGAGTGGGACATGGCCCGCCAGGCCTTCCTCGCCGGCGACATGGACAAGGCGATCACCAAGGTCGATTCGTCCATGTCCTACAACGACCAGGTGCCCAAGAGCCACGTGCTCAAGGGTCGCATCCTGCTCGAGAAGGGCGACATCGGCCCGGCGATCGAGAGCCTGCGGACCGCCGAGGCGATCGATCCGAATTTCGTGGACGCGCACTACTACATGGGCGTGGTTCACGAGCGGTTGGGTCAGCTCGAAGAGGCCTACGCGGAGTTCGCGCTG
The DNA here is from genome assembly GCA_029260415.1 of Phycisphaerales bacterium. GTDB lineage: Bacteria > Planctomycetota > Phycisphaerae > Phycisphaerales > UBA1924 > JAJRXR01. The sequence continues at coordinate 6,966 of JAJDDH010000142.1, forward strand.
GCCTCTGAGCTGGACGGGTACAACCCGGACTACGCGGTTGCCGCGGCGGAGATGCTGGTTGATCTCGGGCGTCTGGGCGAGGCCCAGGCGTACCTGGACAACGGGCCCTCGTTCGAGCATCACCCGGGTGTGCGCCAGACGCTTGGTCACATCGCCCAGATGCAGGGCAACGACGATCTCGCGGTCTCGATGTTTGAAGAGGCGCGCCTGCTGGCGCCCTCGGACGATGTCGTGCTCGAGGATCTGATCCGTGCGCAGCTGGCGACGAGCCGGTTCCGCGAGGCGGAGGTGAACCTCGCGGGCCTGCTCTCGGAGGAGGAGCACGCGTCTCGGCGCGATCTGCAGCACATGCGGGCGCAGTGTCTGATGGAGCTTGACCGCCCGGTCGAGGCCCGCCAGACGTACTTCTCGCTGACCAAGGACCAGGCGGGGCAGGCTGATATCGAGGCCTGGATCGGTCTGGGGAACGTGTCGTACGTGCTGTCGGACGCCCGCTCGCTTCGTCGGTCGGCCTCGCGAGTGGTCGCGCTGGCGCCCGAGCGGCACGAGGGGTACTCGCTGACGGCGCTGTGGTTCCGGAACCAGAACGATAATCAGAGTGCGCTCGAGAGCGCCCGCGACGCGATCAGCGCCGCGCCCAGCGACGCGAGCCTGATCGCCTTCGAGGGCATGCTCCTCATGGAGATGGGCAAGCTTGGCGAGGCGCGTCAGAGCCTGGCGTCGGCCGCGCAACTCGAGCCCGGCAACCAGACCTTCCGCCAGCTGCTCGGCGACGTGGACGAACTGATCGCCAACAACGGCGGTGTGTTCGCTACGGAGCAGGGCACGACCGACTGACCGGCTGACGAGAGCCAGAGATACCTACCGCGCCGCCCCCGGGAACACCGGGGGCGGCGTTTTCGTTGGGCTCGCGCAGGCGCAGGTCCAGCAGCTCGGGCTCGACGCGGCCTGAGTAGTCGGAGATGCGTGGGGCGACGACGGCGTCCACGCGGGCGCCGCGCGGGAGCTGCTCGACGCGCTCGGCCCATCCCCAGGCGACGGTCCCGATGGCGCGGGGGCCAGCGTCCCGGGATTCGAGCAGGATGTTGAGGTGGGCGCCGAGCTTGCCGAACACGCGGGGCTGGCCCGCGATGCGGAGATCGTTGACGCGCAGGCGGACGCGCGGGTTGGCGCGGCCGAAGGGGGCGAGCGCGTCGAGGCCGCGGACGAGCGCGGGCGTGAGCTCCTCGGGCCTGGCGTCGCAGTCGTAGGCCAGGCCCAGGACCAGGTCCGACTCGGCGAGGCGCTCGCCCGCATGGGTGAGCATCGCGTCGGTGAAGGCGGCGAGGTTGGCGGGATCGAGGCGCATGCCCGCGGCCATGTCGTGCCCGCCGAAGCCGATGAGGTGCTCGGCGCAG
>JAJDDH010000143.1 GCA_029260415.1 Phycisphaerales bacterium
CATTCCCGCGGGCGAGAGCGTCGTGGAGACGTAGACCGCCCACGCGCCCGCCGCGACCGCCCCGATCAGGCCGATCGCAAACAACGCACGCACCTCAGGCCCGAGCAGGGCCCCCGCCCGAGCCTTCCTCGTTCGCGGGCGAGATCCGGATGTGTTCAAGAGCTTGCCCATGTGTCCTTCCTCTTCGAAACCGAGGACGCTCGGCATCGGTCGGTGTATCGGCCGAGAACATCCCCGGGTGAAGCCGGCTTTCCAGACCCGACGCCACCAAGTCGCTCGGCTCCGCCTGGTCCGAGAACTTCGACGCCACGCCCTCCCCGGAGCGGGGTCCCGCGGCCTTGGGGGCAAAGTCCCCAGGAACCCAACCGCCTCCCCCTGCGAATGGGGGGTGACCGATCGGCGCCCCGTCAGGGCGTCTTGGCTGATGTTGAATCGAGAGGGTGTTGGTCTTGCGATGCGTATCGCACACCCGGCCACAGACCGAACTCCCAGACTCCTGCCCGATTTCATGGGTTTCAGGAGTTGCAGGGGTATCTTTGAAGTGGTTGCTGGTGGAGCTATCGAGCGTGTTCGCGATCCGCGAATGACGTAAACTGTTGCAGATCTTGGCTCTATGCTCTGATCCCGCAGGGGTCTCACAGAATCCGAACAGGGCACTCGCCCCGCCGATGAAAGGCAGTTGAAGATGATGAATCACAGAACGAGGAGCGGTCTTTGTGCAGCCGCACTTATCGCGTGCTCCGGGGCCTTGGCCGTCGCCGAGCCGACGCTCATGACCGCCTCCACCAGTGTTCAGCAGGCTGTCGCCGCCGGCGCGAACGTCTCGAACTTCACACTCCAGCAAACCGATGTCCTGGGTGAACTCGGCGGGGAAATCTCGCTCGAGCTCAACATCGAGGGTGTCGTTCGCACCTTCGCCATGCAGCCCTACTCGCTCCGCTCGGAGACCTTCCGCGCCATCGAGATCGGCGCCGACGGGATCCGCCGCGAGGTCGCCGCACCTGCACCGCGCACCTACCGGGGCTTCAGCACCGATGGCGAGATGTCCATCTCGGGCTCCCTGTTCGATCAGGGCTTCCGCGGGCAGATCGTCACCGAGGGCGACGACGCCCAGTCGTGGGACGTGCAGCCGCTGGCGATGGCCGCCCCCGTCATCGACGAGGGCTCGTATGTCGTCTACAACACGAGCGACACGCTCCCGACCGGCCAGACCTGCGGCGGCGCCATCGTGGCGCACGACGACATGATGGTCGACCAGCCCAACCAGAACGCCAACGCAGGCCAGCGATCCTCCTTCCTGGAGCTCGAGCTGGTCATGGACTGCGATTTCCAGTTCTACAGCATCGACAACGGTTCGAGCACGTCGAACACCATCGCCGACACCGAGAACATCATCGGCGGCGTCTCCGGCGTCTACGAGCGCGACCTCAACATCACGTGCGTGATCAACGAGATCATCATCCGCACCAGCTCGGGCGCCAACCCCTACACGTCCAACGACGCGGGCACCCTGCTCGACCAGTTCCGCGCCGAATGGCTCGGCACCGGCGGCACCAACCCCCGTGACCTCGCCCACCTCTTCACCGGGCGCAACATCTCCGGCGGCACCATCGGCATCGCCTGGCTCTCCGCCACCTGCTCGACCAACCTCGGGTACGGCCTCAGCGAGTCCCGATTCACCAGCAACTTCAACAGCCGCGTCGCTCTCACCGCCCACGAGATGGGGCACAACCTCAGCGCCGGGCACTGCTCGGGCGGGTCGTGCTACATCATGTGCGCCGGGCTCGGCGGCTGCGGCGGCATCTCCCCCCCCGGCGTCACCGGCTCCGGTTTCGGCGCCTCGTCGATCAGCACCATCACCAGCTACGCCAACACCCGCTCCTGCCTCGACAAGGCCGGGCCCCAGCAGCTGGACGTCCCCCTCTTCGATGACTTCGCCTCCACCACCATCGATCAGGACCGCTGGCAGGAGATCAACGGCGCCATCGTCAACTCCGCCGCCTCCAACGAGCCCAGCGCCCCCAACTCGCTCAACCTCGACGGCGGCGACTCCATCATCACCGGCAGCTTCGACCTGAGCGACAACGTCGGCGAGAACCTCGTCATCAGCCTCTACACCCAGCGCATCGGCGTTGAGAACGGCGAGAGCCTCCACCTCGAGTTCGAGGACATCGGCGGCTCCTGGCAGAACCTGGCCACCTGGGTCTCGGACGGCTCCAACCAGTCCAACTTCGACTTCACCCAGGTCCAGATCCCCCTGCTCGCCTTCCACAACGACGTCCGATTCCGCCTCCGCGCGGCGACCAGCGCCTCCAACGACGACTGGTACATCGACGACTTCCGCATCGACCTCTACGACGGCCTGCTGCCCCCCTTCTTCGATGACTTCGAGTCCGGCATCGATTCCGCCTTCACCTACGAGACCGTCTCCGGCGCGACCACGAGCACCGCCGCGGACAACGAGGTCAGCGGCTCCAACTCGCTCAACCTCGACAGCGCCGACTCCATCGCCACCTACCGCATCCAGATGCAGGGCGAGTTCCCGACCCCGCACTGGGTCCGCCTCTACACGCAGCACAAGGGCGTCGAGAACGGTGAGACCCTCACCGTCGAGTGGCGCGACATCCTCACCAACTGGCAGACCCTCGGGACCATCACCTCCGACGGCGCCAGCCAGACCGAGTTCCAGCTCAACCAGTTCCAGGTCCCCGACCTGGGCTTCCACAACACCTTCGCCGTCCGTCTCGTCGCCAACGGCAACAACTCCAACGACGACTGGTACGTCGATGACCTGGCCGTCTCGAGCACCTTCATCGAGCCCACCGGCGGCTGCAACGTTGCCGACCTGGCCGAGCCCTTCGACGTGCTCGACTTCAGCGACGTCGTCGCCTTCCTGGGCGCCTTCGGGACCATGGACGCGGCCGCGGACATCGCCGCCCCGTTCGGGACCTGGGACTTCAGCGACGTTGTCGCCTTCCTCGGGGCCTTCGGCACCGGCTGCCCGTAACCCACTCGCGGCATTGAGAGTTTGAGAGCTCGGGCCGGCGATCGAAAGATCGCCGGCCCTTTCCTTTTGCCCACACCCAAAACCAGCAGCGGCCCACCCCCATCCCCGCGGGCCGCGCAAAGTGGGCGAGGAGGGATTCGAACCCCCGAAGGCTATGCCAGCAGATTTACAGTCTGCCCCCGTTGGCCACTTGGGTACTCGCCCGGTCCATCCCCCGAGGGGGAGTCAAAGTTAGCGCCGGAGCGGGCCCCTGGCAAGCGCCCCCGTCGCGGCGCCCGCCCGAGAGGGCGCTGCCCACCGTCATGCCCCCAACCGCCCCCCGGGGGCACGATCTCGCTTCGCCCTCCCGCTGCGGCGTGTTAGACTCTCGGATCGAGCGGCCGAGTCGAACATTGGCTCCCCGGCCGGCGTTTGTCCGATCAACACAGACTGAATCGACGGTCTTCATCACTCCGGAGAGAACTGCAATGGTCGTCCGAACACTCATCGCGGCGTGCGCCGCCTTCGCTGTCGCGGCGCCCGCCGCCCTCGCCACCGAACCCGCGCCCGGCGCAGACGTGGCCACACGCTCCACGCCCATCGTCTACCACGGACGCCTGTCCTACCTGGACATCCCGGTCTCCACCACCGCGGACCTCCGCTTCCGCGCATACTCCGCCCAGCAGGGCGGCGACCAGCTCGGGCGTGAGATCAGCCTCGAGATGGTCGATCTGATCGAAGGGGCCTTCGAGGTCGTTCTCGACTTCGGCGCTCTGCCCGCCTCCGCGTGGATCGAGGTCGAGGTCCGCTCACCCTCCGCCAAGGGCGAGTTCACCACCCTCTCCCCCCGCCAGGCGGTCACGGCCAGAACCCCCGCGTTCGCCGGCGACACCAGTTCCGCTGATGTGCCCAGCGCCCCCGCACTCCGGAACGCCCCCAACGCCGCTCTCCCGACAAACGGGTCGCAGACTGGCGTCGTTTCCAGCTCCACTGATGGCGGCGCCAGCGTCGTCTCCGCCAGTGGCGCATCGGGCGCCGAGGGCCTCGGGCAGGACGCCTCCTCGCCCTCGGGCGGGTCGCGCGGCGCGGGCTGGGTCATGAGCGGCAGCAACGTCTACTTCAACACAGGCGACGTCGGCATCGGCGTCGTCGTCCCCCAGGCGCCCCTGCACGTCCGAGACCAGGGCGACAGGGTCATCTGGGCCGTCAACAACCAGAGCGGTGACAACAGCGGGTTCGCCATTCAGGCCGACGCCGCAGGCATGACCTCCCGCGGGCTCTTCGCCAGGGCCACCTCCACCACCGGCTACAACTACGGCGTCTTCGGCCAGTCCCTCAGCTCCCGAGGCACGGGCGTCTTCGGACAGGCCGCGAGCTCCTTCGGCACCGGCTTCGGCGTCTCGGGCGTCTCCCGGGCCGCGTCGGGCACCGGCGTCCGCGGCCTGTGCACCAACCCCACCGGAACCAACTACGCGATCTTCGGCGAGGTCAACAGCAACGACGCCTGGGCCGGCTTCTTCACCGGAGGCAGAGGCGCCTACATCGAAGGCGGACTCGCGATCGGTGAGACCGACAGGTTCGCCGAGCTCAGCATCAGTTCCGACGGCGCCATCGACCTCCTCGAGATGCAGGTCAGCGACGATACCGTCGCACGCTTCACCAGCAGCGGAGGCCTCGCCGTCGGCACCGAGCTGACCCCCCCCACCGGAGGCC
>JAJDDH010000144.1 GCA_029260415.1 Phycisphaerales bacterium
GTGCGTGGCGAACATCACCGCCAGCCGCCTGGCGATGAAGACCGAGCGTGTGGCGCGGATCACGGGCGAGAACGGGTACATCAAGATCGACTACGCCGCCAAGCAGGGGCTGATCATCAAGCGCACCGCCAACGAGGTGCAAATGCGCGAGGTCCGCGAGCAGCTGCGGGCGGGCAAGGACCTGACGGACCTGAACTGGTCGGACCTGGTCAACATCGAGCCGCTGATGATCGACTCGGGCGAGCCCATCGTCATGGAGATCGAGGAGTTCCTGGGCGCGGTGCGCTCCGGTCGACGCCCCGAGATCGACGCGACGGCGGGGCTGGTCAACGTGCGGACCGCCGAGCGGATCGTGGAGTCCATCCGGGAGTTCATGGGCTCGGCGGACGCGCTCTCACGACCCGAGATTCACGTGGGCGCGGGCGTCTCCAAGGCCGGCGTGACGAGCTGAGAGCGGCGTTTCTCCCCCTGAAACCGCGAAAGCGGCCCGAGATCACGAAGGCTTGACGCGATTGGGCTGGCCCGAGCGTTGTGCTGAGGTAAACTGACGCGCTCGGCGTACGGGGATTTCAGTGGGCGTTGGTCGCCCTCCCGGACGCCGTTTGTTCCTCGCCGGCAAAGCAGCGCCGGCGCCTCCAATCCCATCGTTCCGCTGTCAACCAGAGCTCACATGCCCGACGAGACCAACAACGCCCCCACGACGCCGTCCGAAACCCCCAGCGCCCCGCAGACGCCCGCCCCGGAGGCGCCCAGTTCGCTGACGGCGGAGATGGACGCCGAGATCGAGGCGGCGATGGCCGACCTGGAGGAAGCGGGCGCCGCTGAGCCGGACCCGATGCAGGGGAAGAAGCCGGGCATCCGCGGCCCGCGCGTGGTGCAGGGCGGGCGAGAGCACCGCACGGGCAAGGTCGTCTCTGTTGGCGCGTCAGACGTCTTCGTCGAGTTCGGGCCCAAGGAGCTTGGCGTCGTCGAGTCCAACCAGTGGAAGGACGGCGCAACACCCCCGCCTGTGGGTGAGGAGCTCGAGGTCGTCGTGCAGAAGTTCGACTCCAACGAGTCGATCTACATCTGCGTGCTCCCCGGCGCGGTGCAGAAGGCCGACTGGGAGATGCTCGTGCCCGGTCAGATCGTCGAGGCCCGCTGCACGGGCACCAACAAGGGCGGGCTGGAGATGGAGGTCGCGGGGCACCGGGCGTTCATGCCCGCGAGCCAGGTCGATATCGACCGCATCCCGGACCTGTCGGTGTACGTGGGCGAGAAACTCAACTGCCAGGTGCAGAAGCTCGACAAGCGCGGCAGGGGCAACATCGTGCTCTCGCGGCGCGACGTGGTGCAGGCCGAGCGGGCCAAGGCCGCCGAGGGGCTCAAGGAAGCCCTCAAGGAAGGCGACACGATCGAGGGCACGGTCCGCAAGATCATGGACTTCGGCGCCTTCATCGACGTGGGCGGCGTGGACGGGCTGGTGCACATCTCCGACCTGACGCACGACCGCGTCGGGCACGGGGCCAAGGCCGTGGCCAAGCACATCAGCGAGGGCCAGAAGGTCCGGGTCCAGATCCTGAAGCTCGACTGGGAGTCCAACCGCATCAGCCTGGGCATGAAGCAGCTCCAGGCCGACCCGTTCGAGGCGGTCGCCAGCGAGATCGTCGAGGGCGCGGAGGTCTCGGGCAAGGTGACGAAGATCACGGACTTCGGCGCGTTCGTCGAGGTGGCGCCGGGCATCGAGGGCCTGGTGCACATCTCCGAGCTGGACTGGAAGCGTGTGGAGAAGGTCGAGGACGTGCTGCGGGCCGACGAGGTCGTGCAGGTCAAGGTCCTGGGCGTGGACCCGCAGAGCCGCAAGGTCTCGCTGAGCGTCAAGCAGCTCAAGGAACGCCCCCAGGCGCCCGGCGGCGGCGGACGGGGCGGACGCAAGGGCGGGCGGGGCGACCGCGACGAGCGGACTCCCGAGGAGATCCTCAAGGAAACGCCGCAGATGCGCCGCATGCGCGAGCAGGCCCAGGCCCGTGAGAAGCAGCAGGGGCAGAAGAAGGGCGGCGGCTTGGGCGATTCCGGCGGGCTGGGTCTGGGGCTTGGGGATCTGAAGCTCTAAAGAACTGAGTCACCGCGTGGGCGCAGAGGCCCGGAGAAAGACGCGTTCTTTCTCTGTGCTCTCGGTGTCTCTGTGATCAATCCCGATCGACTACCGCCCCGTCGACCCGAACCCCCCACCGCCGCGGTCGGTGGTGCTGAGCTGATCAACCTCCACCAGCGCCGCCCGCGTGACGGGCGCGATGACCAGCTGCGCGATGCGGTCGGCGTGCTGGATCTCGTAGGGCTCGGGGCGGAGGTTGATCAGCGCGACGAACATCTCGCCCCGGTAGTCGCTGTCCACCGTGCCCGGGGTGTTGGGCAGCGTCAGCCCGTGCTTGCTGGCCAGACCCGAGCGGGGGCGGACCTGGCCCTCGTAGCCAACGGGGATCTCGACGCTGAACCCGAGCGGGATCTTGACGATCTGGTTGTGCGAGATCAGCACGGTGGGTGTCGTGATCAGCCCGCGCGGCAGGCACGCGTGAAGGTCCATCCCCGCGGCGTGGTCGGACTGGTACACGGGGGGCGTCGCGCGCTCGTCGAGCCGCTTGAACTTGACGGTGACATCGGGCTGCATAACCGCATCGTAATCGGATTCACCGCGGAGGGCCGCGGAGATTCAGAATCTATCGCATGGAGGGGGCGCGCAAAGACATCGTGCCCGCAGTTCTTTCGGCGGCCCTCCGCGGCGCATGCCCTGCTTACGAGGTCGGCAGCGCGGGGCCTTCGATGTCGCCCAGCAGCTCCAGGTCCTCGTCGGAGAGGTTGGACTTGAGATCGGTGATGACCCGGTTGAAGCTCTCGATCAGGCGCTGCGTGCTGGCGATGGCGTTGTCCATCGAGCTGCGCCCGGTGACCTTCTTCAGAAAGTCCGACTGACGGATCTCGGCCAGGTTCTTCTCGCTGCTCGCCTTGGCGTCCACCAGGGTGCGCAGCAGCGCCTCGGCCTCGTCTCGGCGCCCGACCGTCTCCACCAGGATCCGCTGCTTGTGGCTCATGCCCATGTCCGTGGCCTCGGTGATCATCATCGGTCCCTCGGTGAGCCATCGTGCGTCGGGCCTCGGGCCCGAACCCCGGAATATGGATTCTCGCGAGATCACCGCGCAATTCAAGCGTCCACAGGCCCTTGGGCCCCCCGGATGTCTGGGCGCCTGTCCCCGATGTCCTGGCCCTTGGACGCGGGCAGGGGTTCACAGAGGGCGGTTCAGGCCGCTGTGCGGGCGGATCGGAGCCCCGGGACGTGGCGCTCGATGGCCTCGAGGACCGCCCCGGCGCTGGCCGAGCGGGCGGCGGAAAGATCCTCGAGCATCGCCCGGGCGCTGGCTGGGGTGTGGGCGGCCTTGTCGCTGAGCACGCCGATGCCCGGGTGGGACGTGGGCGCCAGTGTCTCAGCGTCGTACGACAGCCGCTCACTGAGCTTCTCGCCCGGGCGGGCGCCGGTCACGATGATGTCGCCCACCTGCTGCGAGGTGTGCGCGCTGTCACTCGCGTCCGCGCCGAGACGGCGCACGCGGGGCGTCAGCCCGTGGGCCTCGACGAATCGTTGCGCCAGATCGATGATGCGAACGGGCTGCCCCATGTCGAGCATGAACACCCGCGCCTCGCCCGCCTGCGTCATCGCGCCCGCCTGGGTGACGAGGGCCGCGGCTTCGGGGATGGTCATGAAGTAGCGCGTCATGCGCTCGTCGGTCACGCTGATGGGCTCGCCCTCGGACAGCTGGGCGCCCCAGATGCGGAGGACGCTGCCCGCCGAGCCCAGCACGTTGCCGAAGCGGACGATCGCGGCCCGCGTCGGTCCGCCGGCGTCCGGCGCGCACGAGCCCTGCACGTACAGCTCGGCCAGGCGCTTGGTCGCGCCCATGACCGAACTCGGGTGGACCGCCTTGTCGGTCGAGATGAACACGAAGCGCTCGGTCCCCGCGGCGCGGGCGGCGTCGAGGATCGACGCGGTCCCGAACACGTTGTTGCTCAGCGCGTGCGCCGGGTGGTCCTCCATCAGGGGCACGTGCTTGTGGGCCGCGGCGTGGAAGATCACGTCGGGCGCGTGCTCTTTGACGAGCTCCAGCGTGCGGTCGGCCTCGACCACGTCGTGCAGCAGCGCGGCGCGGTCGACACCCGGGAACCGGGTCGCGAGCTGGCGGTCGATCTCGAACAGCGCGTTCTCGGATCGCTCCATCAGGATCAGGCGATCGGGCGCGAAGCCCGCGGCGATGCGCGAAAGCTCGGAGCCGATCGAGCCCCCGGCGCCCGTGATCAGGACGCGCTTGCCGCTCAGGGCGTCGGAAACGGCACGTCGGTCGATCGCGTGGGCCTCACGCCCGATGAGCACGCCCGGGTCGATCTGGCCCGGGGCGCCCAGCGTCGAGGCGGGCAGGGGCGCGGGGGCGTGGGAGAGCTGCTCGACCATGGGCGCGACGAACCGCTCGCTCACGCCCACGCGGCGCAGCTCGGCGCGGATCCGGACGATCTGGTCCCGCATGGCCGCGGGCAGGCTGACGATCGCCCGCCCGATGTGGTGGGTGGAGCAGATCTCGCCCAGCTCGCTGCCTGGGCCCAGGACCGGGCCCGCGGCGCCGATGGCCTCGCCCGCGGGCACGTGCTCGCCCACGGGCACGCAGCCGATGGGCTCGGGCGCGTCGGGCAGGTGCCAGAGCTGACGCGAGAGCACGCGGAGGGTGTCGGGGGTGCCGACGAGGATGGTCCGGGGCTGTTGCTGGGGCATACTCGCAGGGTGTATCGGCACTCGCCCCCAGCGGGCGACAGATTGGGCGCCCGTTGCGGGGCGGGTCGAAAGCTGCTCTGATGCGCCCATGATCAGGAGGATCACCGGGCGCCTGGACGGCGCGACAGACACCAGCTGCGAGATCACCCCCGAGGGATCGGGGCTGAGCTACGAGGTCCTGCTGCCGCGTTAC
>JAJDDH010000145.1 GCA_029260415.1 Phycisphaerales bacterium
GTCCGCGGCCTCGTTCATCGGCGTCCCCCAGCAGGGCTACGCCAGCGACCTGACGTACCTCTCGACGAACATCGGCATGGTGCTCGGGGCGATCATCGTCGCGACGCTGTTCGTCCCCGCGTTCTACCGCGCGCAGGTCAAGACCATCTACGGGCTGCTCGACGATCGTCTGGGCGACGGCGCGGGCACGGCCTCGAGCGCCATGTTCCTGCTCGGGCGCGTCTTCGCCAGCGGCTCGCGGGTGTTCATCGGGGCGATCCCGCTCTCGCTCGTGCTGTTCGGGGGCAAGGGGCTGGACCCGGGGCCCATGATGCTCTCGATCGCGGCGCTGACGGTCGTGGGCGTCGGGTACACGCTGGTGGGGGGTGTGGCCAGCGTGATCTGGTCGGACGTGATCCAGTTCGTGATCCTCATCGGGGCGGCGCTGGGCGCGGTCTGGATCATCGGCTCGCAGATCACCGCGGGCCCGGACGAGGTCCTGGGCGCGCTCCGCACGGGCGTGGAGGGCGGCGCGTCCAAGCTGGTCGTGCTGGACACCAGCGCCGACCCGCACGCGCCGTTCACGCTGCTGGCGGTGGTCATCGGGTTCACCCTGATGGGCGTGGGGTCCTACGGCGCCGACCAGGACCTGGCCCAGCGCCTGCTCACGTGCAAGGACAGCGCCGCGGGCGCCCGCTCGATCATCGGGGGCATCCTGCTGGGCATCCCGTCGGTCGCGCTGTTCCTCGTGCTCGGGCTGCTGCTCTGGCTGTACTACCAGCGTCCGGAGCTGATGGGCGCCCACGGGCACGCGCCGCCCGGGGACTCGCGGAAGGTGTTCCTGGTCTTCATCATGGAGCGGATGCCGAGCGGGCTGCGGGGGCTGATGATGGCGGGATTGTTCGCCGCGGGGCTGAGCAGCCTCAACAGCGCGATCAACGCGATGAGCTCGGCGATGGTCAGCGACTTCTACCAGAAGCTCTGGCCCGGTCGCTCCGGGCGGCACTACGTCGGGGTCGGACGGATCGGCGTGGTCGTGTTCGGGGCGCTGCTGGGCGCGTTCGCGTGCGTGTGCGTGCTGCTGTACGGTGAGCACGCTGAGGGCGGGGGCACGCTCCTGACGTTCGCGCTGACGGTGATGACATTCGCCTACGCGGGGCTGCTCGGTGTGTTCGGCGCCGCGCTGCTCACGCGCCGGGGCAACCGCTGGAGCGCGATCGCGGCGCTGCTGGTCGGGTTCGTGGTCGTGGCGGTGATGCAGCCGCTGGTGTGGGGGCTGGTTGTGGACCTCACGGCCCGGCGCGAGCGGCTGCCCGACGACTGGGGCCTCTGGGTGCTGGACCTGGCGTTCGTCTGGAAGCTGACGATTGCCAGCTCGCTGGCGTTCGGGGTCTGCGTCCTGGGCGCGCGTCCGGCTCAGGCCTCGACGGACTGACCCGCCATGTGCGCGCAGCCCCGGGCGGCGAGCGTCAGATCATCGACGCACGCGAGCGACCACCGCTCGCTGGCGACGAGGGTCAGGTCGCGCTCGACGAGGGACCGGAGCCTGGGCAGCGCCGGGGCGAACATCGCGCCCACGCCCCCCGCCAGGCGGATGTGCGCGGGGGTGAACACCGCGTGGCAGATCCGGATCGCCCGGGCCAGGGCGCGCAGGGCCTGGTCGGGCTCGTCGAGCGCCGCGATCAAGGGCGCGGGGTCGTCGCCAAACCGGGCCCGCAGCGCCGGGAGCCCGACGTAGGCCTCCAGCGACCCGCGCCCCGCGTCGGGGCCGATGGGGGCGTCGTCAGTCAGTGAGACGTCGAGCTGCCCGATGTGCCCGCAGCCGACCCCGTCGAGCGTGACGGGGCGTTTGCTGTCGAGCAGCGCCGCGCCCACGCCCGTGCCCATGACCAGGACGAGCAGCCTGCCGCTCACGGGCTCGCGCAGCCAGGCGCCCACACCCGCGGCCAGCGCGTCCGGTACGACACGCCGCGGGACGGCGCGCAGCGGCTCGGGGAGCAGCGACCCAACCGACGCCCCGATCAGCCCCGGCAGGTTCGCGGCGTACTGCACGCGCTCACGCGCGTCGTCGAGCACGCCGGGCAGGCACAGGCCCATGGCGCTGGGTGAACTCAGGTCGGCGTCGAGCGACGAGCACGCGTCCTCGATCGCGGTGCGCACGGACTCGGGGCTCGCGTCCGTGTAGGGCGTGCTGATTCCGACGCGCTGCGAGCCGTCGGGAAGGGTGAAGCAGGCCTTGATCGATCCGCCCCCGATGTCGACGCCCATCAAATTCACGGGTATCCCAGCTCCCGGGCGACGCTGTCGCGGCGCTGGGCGCGCCGGGCGTTGGCGGTGGTGGACTGGTCCTGCCCGGGGGCGCGGCTCTCGAAGAACGTCGAGTACGCGAACAGCGCCACGCGGTCCGGGTCGGGCAGGGCGCGGATCTGGGCCGCGATGGTGTCGCCACGCTCGTGCTTGTACGCCCCCAGCCCGGGGACGACCCGCCCGAATCCCACGGCGTTCTCCCAGGCCCTCAGGTCGCCCGCGAACTGGTCGCTGTCGGTGGTGTAGATCATCGGGAACGCGGCGTCGAGCAGCCCGGACTCGACCCACGACGCGGCGTCCTGCAGGTACGTCTCGCGGGCGATGTCCGGGCGGCGCCAGACCGCGGCGGTGAACGCGACATCGCCCCGCTCGCCCTTGACCGCCTTGCCGACCCGTCGCACCACGTCGGTGATCTGCTCGCGGATCCACTCCCGGTGCGCGCCCCGGTCCGCGGGCGTGCTCAGCCCGTCGCGCCCGGTGTCGGCCTTGAACAGCGTGAGCGTGCGTCGGTCGGTGAGGTACTGCTCGTCGGCCTTCATCGAGTCGGAGACGTAGCGGATGTAGTCCAGGTGGACGCCGTCGACGTTGTAGCGCCGGGTGATGTCCGCCGCGACGCGGGCGATGTGGGCGCGGACCTCGTGCAGGGCGGGGTTGGCGATGACGTAGCCCTCGCCCAGGGGCTGGGCCTTGCCCGCCGCGTCGCGCAGGCGCCAGGTCTCGTGCGTGTGCCACGGGTGGCTCAGCGCCAGCGGGGGCTGCGTGCCCTTCCACAGCGGCATCGCGTTCATCCATGCGTGCAGGCGCAGCCCGCGCCGGTGCGCCTCGTCCACGGCCAGCGCCAGCGGGTCGTAGCCCGGGCCGATGGTGACCAGCGTCTCGGGCTCCTCGGCGCCGCGGAACAGCTCCTGGCCCCAGGGCTCCAGGTCGGACTGGTAGTACGCGTCGCCCTGCCCGCGGACCTGCCACATGACGTCGGTCGCGCCCAGGCGCTCGCAGTTGCGCATGATCGTGCGCACGTCGTCGGCGGTGAGGTAATCCCAGCGCGTGACCCAGACCGCCTTGAGCGGTCCGGCGCTCGCGGCGGCAGTGCCCGGAACACGCGGGGGCGTCGCGCACCCGTCCATCGCCAGCAGCATCACTACGGCGGCGAACATG
>JAJDDH010000146.1 GCA_029260415.1 Phycisphaerales bacterium
CGCCTCTTCGGTGCGCCTCCACGCCCGGGTCGGGACGAGCGGCGCGTTCGCGGAGAGCTCGGCCTCGCCCGTCGGCGGCGACACCTACCGCGTCACGCTGCCCGCCGCGCCGTGCGGTGAAACGATCGAGTTCTACGTCACCGCCCAGACGCTCTCGGGCACGACGCTGGCCTTCCCCTCAATGGGCGAGAACGCCCCGCTGTGCGTCGAGGCGGCGGAGCTGAGCGTGGTGTTTGCCGACACCTTCGAGACCGACCAGGGCTGGAGCGTCTCGGGCGACGTCAGCGGGACGGGCTCCGGGCAGTGGCAGCGCGGCACGCCCAACGGCGGGGGCGACCGCGGCGATCCCGCGGCCGATTTCGACGGCTCGGGCCAGTGCTACCTCACGGGCGCCGCGGACGACAACACCGACGTGGACGGGGGGACGACCATCCTCACCTCTCCCGCGATGGACGCCAGCGCCTCGCCCGAGGCGGTGCTCAGCTACGCCCGCTGGTTCAGCAACAACAACGGCGGCTCCCCCGACGAGGACGTCATGCTCGT
Organism: Phycisphaerales bacterium; assembly: GCA_029260415.1. Taxonomy (GTDB): domain Bacteria; phylum Planctomycetota; class Phycisphaerae; order Phycisphaerales; family UBA1924; genus JAJRXR01. The sequence goes on from JAJDDH010000146.1 coordinate 544, forward strand.
CGAGATCTCGGGCAACAACGGGTCGAGCTGGGTCGAGGTCGAGACCGTGGGCCCGGCCAGCGCCGAGTCGGGCGGGGGGTGGTTCACCCGCAGCGTCCGCGTGGCGGACTACGTCACGCCCAGTGCGCAGGTGCGACTGCGCTTCAGCGCGTCGGACCTGGGCAGCGGGTCGGTCGTCGAGGCGGGCGTTGACGCGGTGCATATGCAAGAGGCGACGTGCTCAATGCCCGAGGGGTGCAACGTCGCGGACCTGAGCGAGCCGTTCGGATCGCTCGACTTCTCCGATGTGGTCGCGTTCCTGAGCGCGTTCGGGGCGATGGAGCCCGCGGCGGATCTGGCCGAGCCGTTCGGGTCGCTCGACTTCTCGGATGTGGTCGCGTTCCTCGCGGCGTTCGGCGCGGGCTGCCCGTAGCTGGTTTCGGGCTGATTTCTCTGGGGGTCTCGACCGTGCGCGCTTAGACTTGGATCAACCTCTGGAGTGATGCGACATGACGCGTGTGTTCCTTGTCTGTGCGGCCCTGGCGGGCGCCTTGGGCGCTGCCTCGGGCGACGTGATCGTCCTCGACGCGGCCGCCGATGCCACGATCTATTCCGACGACAACACCCGCGCCAACGGCTCGGGCGAGCATCTCTTCGCGGGAACCAACAACACGGGTGACAACCGGCGCGGGCTCATCCGCTTCGACGTGCTCGCGTCCATCCCTGTCGGGTCGGTGATCGAGAGCGTCGAGCTGCGACTGTTCGCGTCGCGCGGCGGATCGGGGGCGGTCGGTCTCTACCCGCTGTTCACGGACTGGGGCGAGGGCCTGTCCAACCCCGCGGGCAACGAGGGCGCGGGCACGATCGCCCAGGACGGCGACGCGACCTGGGAGTACACCTCCTACGACGCCGACGATCCGAACGATTCGCCCGCGTGGACCACGCTCGGGGGTGACTTCCTCACGCCCGCGAGCGCCTCGACCAACATCGGCGGGATCAACCAGAGCTACTCGTGGTCCTCGACCGAGATGGCGCTGGACGTCGAGAGCTGGCTCGACATCCCGGGCAGTGATTTCGGATGGATCCTCGTGGGCAACGAGGCGGGCAGCAGCAGCGCGACCCGCTTCGAGTCCCGCACCAACGCGAACCCGGCCAACCGCCCGCAGCTGATCATCACGTTCACGCCGCCCCCGGGCGCCGGCTCGTGCTGCTTCACCGATGGCTCGTGCATCATCACCACCGCGGGCGACTGCACCGGCGCGGGCGGGACGTTCAACGGCGAGGGCACGAGCTGCTCGCCCAACCCGTGCCCGCAGCCCGTGGGCGCGTGCTGCCTGCCCGACGGGTCGTGCATCACCGACGACGAGGGGAGCTGCGTCGCCGCGGGCGGGATCTACCAGGGGCACTTCGTGGACTGCGCCGGCGTGAACTGCGGCGTCACGCTCACGCCCTACCTGGACGCGATGCCCATCCCCCCGGTCGCGACGCCCATCTTTGGCTCGCCCGGCGCCTTCGCGACCTATGACATGCGCGTGCAGCAGTTCCAGCAGCAGCTGCACACGCAGCTGCCCCCGACCACGCTCTGGGGCTACGAGGGGATGTACCCCGGGCCGACGATCGAGGCGGGCGTGAACGCGCTGACCGTGGTCAACTGGATCAACGACCTGCGCGACGAGGACGGCTTCTTCCTCACCGAGCACATCCTGCCCGTGGACCTCTGCCCGCACGGCGCGTCGAACGACGCCAAGCACGTCACGCACGTCCACGGCGCCCACACCCCGCCCGAGTTCGACGGCTACCCCGAGGACACCTTCCTCCCCGGCGAGCAGGACACGTACATCTACCCCAACGAGCAGCTCCCCGCGACCCTCTGGTACCACGACCACTCCCTCGGGCAGACACGCCTGAATGTCTACCTCGGGCAGGCGGGGTTCTACATCATCCGCGACGCGTTCGAGAACAGCCTGGACCTGCCCTCGGGCGAGTTCGAGGTCCCCATGCTCTTCCAGGACCGCTCGTTCAACCAGGACGGCTCGCTCCAGTACCCGGGCGTCTGGCAGGGCATGTTCCACGGCGATTACAACCTCGTCAACGGCATGGTCTGGCCCTTCTTCGAGGTGAAGCGGGCCAAGTACCGCTTCCGCTGGCTCAACGGCGCCAACTCACGCACCTACACCCTTTCGCTCTCCGACGGCACAACGTTCGACGTCATCGGGATGGACGGCGGGCTCCGCGAGACGCCCGTGACCATGTCCGAGATCACCCTCGCCCCGGCCGAGCGCGTGGACGTCCTCATCGATTTCTCGGGCAAGGCCCCGGGGACGGAGATCCTGCTGACCAACTCCGCCTCGGCGCCCTTCAACGCGCCCCCGGGCACCGACGTGCTCCCCGAGGTGATGAAGTTTGTCGTGACCGCCGACACGGGACCCGCCCCCGCGACGCCCGCGTTCCTGCGCGCCTACGGGGCGATCGACGAGGGCGACGCGCGCATCTCCCGTGATTTCCTCCTCCAGCAGTTCTTCGACGAGTGCACCGGGCTCAAATGGCTCATCAACGGGCTGCACTGGGGGCACATCACCGAGCGTGTGGAGAAGGGGTCGACCGAGATCTGGCGCTTCGTCAACCCCAGCGGCATGACCCACCCCATGCACCTGCACCTGGTCTCGTTCCAGGTGCTCGACCGCCAGCCGATGGAACTCGTCGGGGGCGTGCCGATCGCGACGGGACCCGCGACGCCCCCCGGGCCCGAGGACGAGTACTGGAAGGACGTCGTCAAGGTCAACCCGGGCGAGATGGTGCGGGTGATCGCGAAGTTCGAGGACTACGAGGGGCTCTTCGCGTATCACTGCCACATCCTCGAGCACGAGGACCAGGAGATGATGCGCCAGTACCTGGTGGTCAACTGCCTGGTCGATCTGGCGCCGCCCGAGGGCGTGCTGGACTTCTCGGATATCTCCGCGTTCCTCACGGCGTTCGGGACGGGCGGGGTCGAGGCCGATCTGGCGGTCCCGCTGGGCGTGTTCGATTTCTCGGATGTCTTCGAGTTCCTCGTCGCGTTCGGGACGGGCTGCCCGGACTGAGGCCCACCCCGCTTCCCGCGCGGGGGCCGATCCGGTACCGTGGGGGTGTTGGCGGGCGCCCTCGTGGGAGATGCAAGGGGTTGACGATGCGGAGCGGATCGGCGCGGCGGGGCTGGGCGATGACCGGGGCGGCGCTGCTGAGCGTCGCGGCGGGCGGGGCGCTGTTTGGCGCTGGCATGGGCGGGCCTTCGGGCGGGCTACCTCCGGTTCCGGTCCCACCCGAGAACCCGATCACCGAGGCCAAGCGCGTCCTGGGCAAGATGCTCTTCTGGGACGAGCAGCTCTCGAGCGACAACACCATGTCCTGCGGCACGTGCCACATCCCCGCGGTGGGGGGCACGGACCCCGTTCTGGGCCAGCACCCGGGGACCGACGGCGTCTTCGACACCCCCGACGATCGGCGCACCAGCCTGGGCATGATCCGCTCTGACAGCAACGACTACTACGCGCCCGATCCGCTGTTCGGGCTGGAGCGTCAGTCCACGCCGCGGACGGCGCCCCCGGTGTTCATGGTCGCCCACACGCCCGAGCTGTTCTGGGACGGTCGCGCCGGCGGCGCATTCGTGGACCCGGACACGGGCGAGACGATCATCGCGTCGGGCGGCGCGGTCGAGGCCCAGATCCTCGAGCCCCCGCTCTCCGACGTGGAGATGGCGCACGAAGACCGCGACTGGGGGCAGATCACGCGCAAGCTGCGCCGGGCGCGCCCGATGGCGCTGGCGACGGACCTGCCTCCTGACATCCAGGCGGCGCTCGATGCGCGAGGGTCCTACCCGGAGCTGTTCGCCGACGCGTTCGGCGACAGCGAGGTCAGCGCCGCCCGCGTCGCGATGGCCATCGCGACCTACGAGCGCACGCTCGTGCCCGATCAGACCCCCTGGGACGCGTTCATGGCGGGCGACCCGGACGCGCTGACGCCCATTCAGATCCAGGGCTGGGACCTGTTCCGCGAGTCCGAGTGCGCCCTGTGCCACACGCCCCCGACGTTCACGGACTTCAGCTTCCGCAACATCGGGGTGCGCCCGACGGCCGAGGACACCGGGCGACAGGAGGTGACGGGGCTGTTCGAGGACCGGGGCAAGTTCAAGGTGCCCACGCTCCGCAATGTCGCGCTCAAGCGCTCGTTCATGCACACGGGCGACTTCCAGCTGTTCAACACGGTGTTCAACTTCTACGTCGGCAGCGGGGCGGCGGGGAACACGAACCGCGACCCGATCCTGCCCGTTGCCTTCGGGGCATTGCGGGACCCTGTGGTGAACTTCCTGGAGCACGGGCTGGTCGATCCGCGCGTCGCCGCGGAGCAGTTCCCGTTCGACCGCCCGACGCTGCAGATCGAGCAGGCGCCCAACCCAGAGCTGCTGGGCGGGGCGACCCCCGGGACGGGCGGGCTGGCGCCGCGGATCATCGCGCAGGCGCCGCCCAACATCGGGAACCTGGGCTTCAAGATCGGGCTCGACGCGGCGCTGGGCGGGGCGAGCGCGGCGCTCGTCGCGTCAGAGTCGCCCCCGGTCGGCGGGGTGGTCGCGGGCGACTACGAGCTCGGGGCGGTAATCGCGTCCGGCGCCGGCCCCGGCGCGGGGTTCGCGACGCTGCACTGGGCGCTGCCCTTCAACTCGTTCATCGAGGGGCGCACGCTGTACGTGCAGTGGGCGGTGCAGGACCCGGGCGCGAGCGGGGGCGTGGCCCGGTCGGCTGTCGCGCGGCTGACGCTGTTCAGCGGCAACGGGCTGCCCGCCGACTGCGCCGCGGACCTGGCTGAGCCTTTCGGGTCGATGGATTTCGCGGATATCTCCCGGTTCCTCGCGGCGCTCGCGTCGGGCGAGGTGGTCGCGGATCTGGCTCTGCCTGCCGGTGTGTACGACTTCAGCGATGTTTCGGCGTTCCTGCAGTCGTTTACGCGGGGGTGTCCCTGATTCCAGCGCCTCTGCGGGGGGTGACCCCTATCCTCCCCCTCGCCCCGGGAGTGGGGTGGGAGGCACGCTGTGACTGAACGAGAACCAAACCGGGTGGAGCTTGATCCGCCGGCGTCGACCCAGCCCAAGACCGAGGCCGCGGCCCCGCCCGAGAGCGGCAGCCAGCTCCGCGCCAACGACGGCGTGGTGCAGGAGCAGCTGGCCAACCTGATCCAG
>JAJDDH010000147.1 GCA_029260415.1 Phycisphaerales bacterium
GAGGAGGCGCAGCGCCGCTCGAGCGAGAGGATCTGCGCCGCGGCCCACCGCCTCGGGCTTCAGCGCCTGGCCCGTGGGTACAGCCCGCCCGACTCGCCGCCCGACGGCGTGACCAAGCCCGGCGCCTACAAGCCCCGCACGCACGAGCTGGGGGACCAGCTGTCGCTGCTCGAGGAGGGGCTCCGCCTGAACCCGGGGTACCTCGAGGGGTGGGACGTGCTCATCGAGCTGGCGGTGCGTCAGGAGCTGGACGTCAAGCAGATGGACGCGTGGGCGCGGGTGCTCGACCGCCTGTGCGGCAAGGATTACCCGGCGTTTGTCGTCGGGGTGCTCTCGCCCATGTTCCGAACCGTGCCCGACACGGGCGAGCAGTCACGCCTGTGGGGTTGGCTGTTCGACCGCCTGCGCCGCAGCCCGGACCTGGCGGCGCGGGTGCTGATGAATCAGGGCGATCTGATGCGTCAGACGGGCGACCTGGGCGCCGCCTGGGGCGCGTACATGGAGGTCGTGAACCGGTTCGCGAACGAGGGAACGTCGATCGTCGAGGCGCTCCAGTCCGCCGAGCGGATGGTCCGCGACGAGAAGGGCGCCGACCGGGACACGATCAAGCGGGACATCATCCCGATGTATGAGCGGGCGTGGCGGGCGATCGACCGCCCGAAGCAGATGGAGGGGAGCTTCCGTACCTATAGCAGCTGGTACCGGGTGGGCAGCCGCCTGCTGGAGCTGTGGGAGGAGATCGGCGAGGACTCGCGGGCCAAGGGCATCCGCTCTTCGCTCAACAGCAGCAAGGACAACCCGTTCGACGACTGAGTTGATCGGTCAGCGCAGAGAAAGGGCCCGGGCAGCGTTGCCCGGGCCCTGTTTGATTGCAGGCTGAGCCTCGGATCAGTTGAGGCCGATCATCGAGCCCAGGACCGAGCCGTACGCGACGACCAGGCCCGCGAACACGACCGAGACGATCGAGATGAGCTTGATGAGGATGTTGAGGGCGGGGCCCGATGTGTCCTTGAACGGGTCACCGACGGTGTCGCCCACGACGGTCGCCTTGTGGTCCTCGGAGCCCTTGCCGTAGACGATGTCGTCGCCGTTGCCGGCGGTGATCGCTTCCTGGGCGCGGGCCATGATCGCGTCGCGGACGCTGGCGGGAACCTTGGAGGAGTCGCCCGTGCCGTTGACCATGTCGTTGGCGGTGATCTTGCCGTACGACTCGAGGAGCTTCTTGGCGTTGTCCCAGGCACCGCCCGAGTTGGCCATGAAGACCGCGACGGCGAAGCCCGAGGTCAGCCCGCCCGCGAGCAGGCCCATGACGCCCGGCACGCTGAGCACGAGGCCCACCGCGATGGGGACGACGATGGCGAGGATGGCCGGGATGACCATCTCCTTCTGGGCGCCGGCGGTCGAGATGGCGACGCAGTTGGCGTAGTCGGGGTAGTGGTGCCCATCAACATCGAGGCCCTGGCGGGGCCAGTTGTCGGGGTTGGCCACGTCCTCTTCGGACATGCCCTGCTTGCGGAGCCCGTCACGCATCTTTCCGAACTGCCTGCGGCACTCGCCCATCATCGCATACGCGGCGCGTCCCACGGCGTTCATGGTCAACGCGCAGAACAGGAACGCGAGGAGCACACCGATGAAGATGCCGCCCAGCAGGCTGGGGTTGGCGAGGCTGACGTCATAGAACGCGAGAACGTCCTTGACCGAGCCGTCGCGGGACGACGCGAGCTGGATGGTGTAGTTCTCGTCGTGGTCGCCGTGGCTGGTGACGCCCGTGAGCGTGTATCGCCCGGTGATCGGGCTGGAGACAGCGCCGATGACGTCGCCCTTGCTCAGGATGTTTTCAACGCGGGTGGGCCCGTGCCCGGTGATCGCGTCGATGGTCATGCCGCCGTCAACCTCGACGACGCCCTCCGCGTCGGTCTCGATGACTGCGAACTTGCCGTAGCCCTCGTAGACCGCGTACAGCGAGTCGCCCTCGGGGATGGTGTAGCTGGCCTTGTCGACGTAGGTCTTGGACTGCGTGGTGATCTGGACCTGGACGACCTGGATGTAGGCCGCGAACAGGGCCAGTGCGGTCAGCGCGGCCGAGCCGATGGCGAAGCCCTTGCCCGTCGCGGCGGTGGTGTTGCCCAGCGAATCGAGCATGTCCGTGCGCTCACGGACGTGGGGGGGCTGGCTGGTCATCTCGGCGTTGCCGCCCGCGTTGTCGGCGATCGGGCCGTAGGCGTCGGTCGCCAGGGTGATGCCCAAGGTCGAGAGCATGCCGACGGCGGCGATGCCCACGCCGTAGAGGCCCATGAGGAAGTTCTCGTTGCCGCCGGCGAAGGTGAACGCCGCGATGATGGCGACGACGACGGTGAGGATCGAGGCCCAGGTGGACTTCATGCCCTCGGCGATGCCGGCGATGATGACGGTGGCCGGCCCCGTCAGGGCCTGCTCGGCGATGCGCCGCGTGGGCGGGTGCTCGTAGCTGGTGTAGTACTCGGTCGCGTGCGCGATCACCAGGCCCGCGACCAGGCCCGAGACGATCGACATGCCCAGGCCCCACCACTCGGTGATGCCGGCAAGCTCGGTCCGCCCGTTGAGGAGCATGTAGAGCAGGCCGAAGGCGAGCAGGATGATCAGGCCCGAGGCGACGTACACGCCCTTGTGCAGGCCCTTGAGCAGCTGAGCGAAGGAGGCGTTCTCCTTGGCCTTGACGGTGAAGATGCCCGCGATGGAGCAGAAGATTCCGATGCCCGCCAGCGCCATGGGCGCGACGGCCAGGGTCAGGGCCAGCGTGGTGGAATCGGCGTCAGCGACACCCGGGATGGTGAACGCCGCGGCGGCGCCCAGGGCCATCGTCGCAAGGATCGAGCCGTAGTACGACTCGTAGAGGTCGGCGCCCATGCCCGCGACATCGCCCACGTTGTCGCCGACGTTATCAGCGATGGTGGCGGGGTTGCGTGGGTCGTCCTCGGGGATGCCCGCCTCGACCTTGCCCACGAGGTCGGCGCCGACGTCCGCGGCCTTGGTGTAGATGCCCCCGCCCACGCGGGCGAAGAGCGCCTGCGTCGAGGCGCCCATGCCGTAGCTGAGCATGATCGTGGTCACCACGGTGATGGTGAACATGCCATCGAGGACGGTGTTGAAGACGAGAAACCAGACGGAGATGTCGAGGATGGCGAAGCCAACAACGACCAGGCCCATGACGGCGCCCGAGCGAAACGCGACGGTCAGACCCGCGTTGAGGCTGTCCTTGACCGCGTGGGCGGTTCTGGCGGAGGCGTTGGTCGCCATCTTCATGCCGAACCAGCCGCACAGGCCCGAGAACAGGCCGGCGATCGGGACGCCGATCATGGTCATCGAGCTCTGCAGCTTGAGCTGCCACATGACCGCGAGGAAGGCGACGAGCAGGACGAACACGCCCGCGACCACCTTGTACTGGCGTGTGAGGTAGGCCATGGCGCCGTCACGCACCGCCTGGGCGATGCGGATCATCTCGTCATCGCCCTCGGACTTCTTCATGACCGAGCCATAGAAGACGAAGGCCATGACCAGGGCGGCAACGCCGCCGATGGGGGCAAAGAAATACGCCGGCGGGATATCGCCGATCGCTCCGAGTGTTTGGACAGTCAGACTGCTCATCAGCGTCATCTCCGCAGATGCTACGAACAAAGTTTGAACACAACGTGTGGCGTGCGTGATCGTGAGTGATCAGGCCCGTCGCCGACACCCCCCGAAGAGAGCCGGGCCGCAAGCATAGGCCCTTGCATACCTGCATCGCCGCCCCGACGAGGGGCAGGGGACCTGGGGTATCGGCAGTTTGCCGCGTTGGCGCAAAGAAACCGCCCGCTCAGGGCGGGCGGCGACGGGTCTGAACTGGGTCCGGATCGGGTCCGGGCGGGGCCGGGGCGTCTAGGCGCGGTCTTCGCGGGCGACGCGGGCGACCGACTTGCGGGCCGCACGGCGCTTGCGCTCGGAGGGCTTCTCGAAGAACTCCTTGCGCTTGATGTCCTTGGTGAGCCCCTCTTTTTCGCAGAGCTTCTTGAAGCGTCGCATCATCTGCTCGACGCCCTCGCCTCCGCGTGCCTTGATCCGAATCGCCATCGTCGCTCCTTGTCCGCTCTGGGCGGGGTCTGTCCCGGGGGCCTCCCGCGGGGCCTCAAGTAAAGGGCGGGTTCCGCCCGGGATCAAGACCGGGCGGTTCTAACACCACGGGGGCGCCCCCTACCCTCGTTCCGGATGCTCCTGATCGACGCCTACAACGTGCTCCACGCCCAGTGGGCCCTGCCCAGCGCCGAGCGCGGCATGGACGTGCCCGGGTTGGTCCGCCTGGTCGGGCGGAGCCGGTACGCGGAGCGGCGGATCCGGGTGGTCTGCGACGGGCGCCCAGGCCCGCAATGGCCCCAATCGGGCCTGCTCGAGACGCACTCGGGCCTGGTCTGGACTCGCCTTGGAGGGGCTGAGGTGGTGTTCTCCGGGGCGGACCGGGAGGCGGACGACGTTATCGAGGACGTGCTCGAGCGCGCATCGGGGCTGCGGGTGCTGCTGGTCAGCTCGGACCGGCGCCTGATCCGGGCGGCGGGACAGGCCGGGGCGGACCAGGTCGGCAACGGGACCTTCCTCAAGCAGCTCTCTGCGGACATCCGGGCCAAGCCCGGGGCTGACCGCCCGGCGTTTGTCAGCGAGGTCCCGCTGGACGCGTACTCCGTGGCCCACTGGATGCGTGAGTTTGGGTACGAGCCGGGCGCCACGCTCGAACGTCCGCCGTCGCCCGAGGCGCCCCGACCGCCCAAGGCGGCGCAGAAAAAGGCGGCGACGAAGAAAGCCGCGACCCGGAAACCGGCGCCCGAAGCGTTCGGGGACTCGCTCTCGATCCCAACGCCCGGGGCGGACCCCGTCCGGAGCGTGCCCGAGGCGCCCGGAGATCGTGTGGATCCGTCGCTGCCGGGCAACCCGGAGCACGAGCCGCTGGACCCGTTGCTGGGTGAGGCGTTCGAAGAGTGGCGCGGACGACTGAGCCTGGACGATCTGGATATGAGCCGATGGATCGACGACGTGCAGGACATCAAGCGACCGGGTTCAGGCGGGCGGGGCCCCCCGCGCGGTGGCTCCTCGCGCCGGCGCTAGCGGCGCTGCTCGTTCTGCCCGGGTGCCTCAAGACCATGCAGAAATCGGTCCAGCCGGTCGAGGAGCCTGTGGGCGAGTCACGCCTGACCAGCTCGTACTACGTCGGGCGCCTGACGGTCGAGCTGCCCCCCGAGGCGCGGGTCGAGTCTGTCGTCGCGGCGTCGCGCTCGGCGCTGCAGCGCCGGGGGTACACGATCCGGCGCTCCGAGGCGACGGGCGACAGCGGGTGTGTCATCGCGGGCGCGCCCAACGACGAGCGATCGGTGAGGGTCGATGCCCGGTTGATCGCTGACTCCACGCGCCTGCGGGTGCGGTTCGAGCCGTGGGGAGACCACGCGGCCTCGACGGCGATCGTCGAGGACGTGCTCTCGAGCCTGGGGTACTGAGGGCGCCTCAGCGCTGATCGATGGGGACGTAGGGCGCGTCGTGCGGGCCCACGTAGTGCACGGTCGGGCGGAAGAGGCGGTTGTCGCCCAGCTG
>JAJDDH010000148.1 GCA_029260415.1 Phycisphaerales bacterium
GACGTTGCAGAAGCCGCAGTTGCGGGTGCAGGTGTCGCCCAGGATCATGATGGTGGCGACGCCGCGGGCCCAGCACTCGCCCATGTTGGGGCAGGCGGCCTCCTCGCAGACGGTGTGGAGCTTGTGCCCCTGGATGTTGCGCCTTGTCTCGTGGAAGCGTTCGCCTCCGGGGACGCGGGCGCGGAGCCACGGGGGCTTTCGCTTGACCAGGAGCTGCTCGGGGGTGTCGTCCTGGTTGTTGAGGATCAGGCCGGTGAGGGAGACGGCCGCGCGTGAATTGCGCACCGGGTCGCCGCCCAGGGGGCGGGGGTGGCGGGCCAGGGTCCGCTCCAGAGCCCCAGGGGACTGGGGTGGGGTGGATTTGGGGTGGGTCGTCATGGGCTTTCGGGCGATGCTAGGCTCTCGGCCCGTGGGTTCACAGGTGCTTGTCGGCCCGAAAGATCCGGCGGAATGAAAGGGCGGACGAACGCCCGGAATGCCGATGCGTACAGAGGCCTTCCGGGAAGATGTGCGTTCTGTGACGCGAATCCGGGCGTGTTTTTCAATCCGGGTCCGGGAACGGCCGATGAGCGGCGACAAGCGGGTGTCCCCGAGAGGCCCGTCAACCGGGAATTGACCCGCCCATCCCCCACCTGAAGTGGGGACACGGGCGGAGAGCAGAGAAGAGCATGAGGAGTCAGGCTGTGACGCATCCAAACTCGACCTTCCAGACGACGGGCGAGACAAGCCGCAGGCGGGGCCTGGCCCTCGTGGCCCTGGGCGGCTTGGGCCTGTCCGTGCTCGGAGGCTGCTCCGAGTGGGACTCCTATATGGACCCGAGCGTGGTCGGGCGCTGGGAGCACACGCCGACGAAGGTCCCGATCCTGGACCACCTCGCGACGATCGAGGACCCGGATGTGCAGCTCGTCGAGACGAGCGAGATTACGACCAACGACCTGATCCCCGAGTCCGAGGTCTACCGCGTGGGCCCGGGCGACATCCTGAACCTGACGGTCTTCGACCTGATCACGGAGGGTGTGCCCGAGCTGCTCCCGCGGGTGGTCGACCAGAACGGGTACGTCGAGATCCCGCAGCTCGGACGCGTCTGGGTGAGCGGGCTCACGGAGCAGGAGGTCACAGAAGCGGTCTCCAACCGGATCATCGAGCAGGGCCTGCTGGCCGACCCGCTGGTGTCGGTCGTGGTGCAGCAGCGGCGTCAGTCGTCGTTCAGCATCATGGGCGCCGTCGCGCGTCCCGGACCGTACTTCGTTCCCTCGGCGGATTACCGCCTGCTTGAGGCGCTGCTGGCCGCGGGCGGCGTGAACGAGGGACTCAAGAACATCTACGTGATCCGCCAGGTCCCGCTGACCAGCGCCGCCGCGGGCTCAGCGCCCGAGGCCGGCGGCCAGAACAACGGGACCGAGGGCGGCACGAACGCCCCGCGCGATCCGGACGACGACCTGCTGCAGATCATCGACGATCTGTCCGAGCCGGCCCCGGTCGTGATCAGCGCCGACGACGGCGTCACCGGCTCCTCGATCATCCCGGCTCTGCCCGGGAACGCCCAGCCCGAGCGTGAGCCGGTCATCGACCTGGTGAGCCCGAGCGGCGTGTCCGAGATCCCGCAGGCCAGGCAGACCAGCGTCGCGGGCAGCGACGGCGTCGCGACCCGCTGGATCTTCGTCAACGGGCAGTGGGTCCTGGCGCAGACGCAGGATTCGATGGCGCCTGTGACCTCGGACACCGATCCGAGCGCCGAGTCGGAGTTCCTCCGCGAGGCGTCGAGCCTGATGACGCAGCGGGTGATCCGCGTGCCCGTCAAGCCGCTGGTCGCGGGCGACGCCCGGTACAACATCGTGGTCCGCCCGGGCGACATCGTCCGCGTGCCGGCGCCCCCGCAGGGCAACATCTACATCGACGGCGAGGTGGCGCGCCCGGGCGTCTACGGGCTCCCCCCGCTGGGCGACCTGACGCTGGTGCGGGCGATCACCGCCGCGGGCGGGTTCAACGGCATCGCGATCCCCGAGCGTGTGGACCTGACGCGGATGGTCGGCAACGACTACCAGTCCACGATTATGCTCAACATGCGTGCGATCACCGAGGGCACCCAGCCCGACATCTACCTGAAGCCCAATGACCGGATCAACGTGGGCACGAACTTCTGGGCGACCCCGCTGGCCGTTCTCCGGGGCGGGCTGCGTGCGACCTACGGCTTCGGGTTCCTCCTGGACCGGAACTTCGGCAACGACGTGTTCGGGGCGCCCCCGAGCAACGTCCGCTGATCGCCCGCCATCCGGGCCAATCCGGCACTCCGCATCATCAGGGGCCTCCGCGAGAGCGGATGGCCCCTTTTTCTTCGGCATACAGTCGGGGGCTGGCGTCCGGCTTCTCGGGCGGCGGCGCGAGGGATGGAGCCCGAGCGGCACAATCGGCGTCCCGGAATGAACCGGGACGGCGAGGCGACGTAGGACCGTCGGGGCGTTGGCCCGCCAGCGTGATCGGTGTCCCCCGATCCCGCTGGCGTGAGGGCCCGCGATCCCCGATCTAGGGCGATACGACCGCGGAGAGCCTGATGAGCAGCGTCCCGACAGCCCGTGCCCAGTCCTCGCCCGAGCAGGGCGGGCATGTGCGCGTGCTGGGGCTGGTCACGCCCGCGGGCGCCCTGATGATCGGGGCCCTGGGGATCGTCTTTGTCGGGCTGTTTTACCGGTGGTTCATCAAGCAGCACCAGCACTCGTACCACGCGGTCGAGGACTGGGGGCACGCGTACGTCATCCCGCTGATCAGCCTGTACATCATCTGGCAGTCGCGCAAGGAGATCGCCCGGCTCCGCCCCGAGGTGTTCTGGCCCGCGCTGGCGCCGTTCCTGCTCGGGATCGTGACGTACTTCGCGGGCGTGATCACCATCCGCAACCACATGATCCAGGGCTTCGCGATCGTCCTGACGGTGTTCGGGCTGGTGCTGCTGATGGGCGGCCCACGCCTGATGAAGTACCTGTTCATCCCGATCGGGTACCTGGTGTTCGCGGTGACGATCTCCGAGCAGATCATGCTCGCCATCACGTTCAAGCTGCAGATGGTCGCGTCCGAGGGCGCCTTCCTGCTGCTGAACCTGATCGGGAGCCCGTTCGATTGGTTCAGCGTCGCGATCGACGGCAACCGCCTCGAGATCCTGCACGGGACCGAGGTCATCCCGATGAACGTCGCCGAGGCGTGCAGCGGGATGCGCATGGTCGTCGCGTTCCTGGCGCTGGCGGTCGCGGTGGCGCTGCTCGCGTGCAGGCAGTGGTGGCAGCGGACGGCGTTGCTTCTGCTGGCGGCGCCCGTCGCGGTGCTGATGAACATCTTCCGCGTGACGGTCCTCGGGCTCGTCTCGCTGGTCAACCCGGACCTGGCCTCGGGCGACGCGCACACGGTCATCGGCACCCTGCTGCTGTTCCCGTCGCTGCTGCTGTTCCTCGGGATCGTCTGGGCGCTCAACCGGATCTACAGCGACCCGGAGGGGGTTGAATCTTGAAACGGAGAGGACACTCGATCACCGCGTTCGTGGTGGCGATCGCCGTCATGGGCGTGAGCGCCGCGGGATTCAGCGCCGCGATCAGCAAGTACCGGCTTCACCTGCGCAAGCTCGAGATCCACCCGCCAGGCGGGCGCCAGCTCTCGCAGCTGCCATCGAAGATCCCGGGCTGGGAACGCTTCGGCTCCGACCAGATCGAGGACGCCGACGTGCTTGAGGTGCTGGGCACCGACAACTACGTCTCGCGCTCGTACATCGAGACGGACCCCCAAGACCCGAAGAAGCCGTTCCGCATCGAGCTCCACGCGGCGTACTACACCGGGATGATCGATACCGTGCCCCACGTGCCCGAGCGGTGCTTCGTGGGCGGCGGGCTGCAGCAGGCGAGCTCCTCGCGGGTGATGAGCCTGCCGCTGGACACGTCCTCCTGGCGCCCGGACTCGAGCGTTCCGGAGAACCTGCGCGGCATGCGCGGGGAGCTGTACACCACCCGCCTGCACCCCCACCCGTACTCCGACACACCCGGGACCCGGGTGCGCCTGCCAAGGGACATCACGCCCGAGCACCCGGTCCCGATCCGCGTGAGCGGGTTCGGCGAGTCGGGCAAGGAGCAGCTCTTCGCGGGCTACTTCTTCATCGCCAACGGCGGCGTCGTCGCCAACGCCAACGACGTGCGGACCCTGGCGTTCGACCTGACGAGCGACTACGCGTACTACCTCAAGGTCCAGGTCACCAGCTCCAGCCCGTCATCGGGTGAGGAGCTCGTTGAGCGGGCGGCGTCGCTGCTCGACGGGCTCATGGGCGAGATCATGCGGTGCTCGCCCGACTGGGTCGACGTGGAGACCGGTCGGTACCCCGAGGACAATCCCCGGCGGGAACAATCGAACGACTGACAAACCCGGGCGTACAGCCCTGTACCGAATCGACCATCGACGCCCCCGGATCGTGGGGCGGCGAGACTGGAAGGGACCGACGATGGCCTCGCAGGTGAACAAGAAGTTTGTGGTGATTCTGGTCGCGGGGATCGTGCTGCTGCTGGGCGGGATGCTCGCGGCGTACGTGACCTTCATGCGCAAGTCCGGCGAGGACTACGTGGCTCTGGGCGACCAGCTGATGGCCGAGGGGAACCCGAGGCAGGCCGAGGTCAACTACGGCATGGCCTACGGGCACGACCGGTCCCGCGCCGACTGGCTGGAGAAGTGGATCGGGGCCCTCGAGTCGTGGACCCCGGAGACCCGGACCGAGTACACCGGCGCCTACCGCCAGAAGTACGTGCCCGTGCTGCAGTCGATGACGCAGGTCAAGGACGGCGGGACCAACGTGCAGGCCCACGACCGGTACCTGGGCCTGATACGCGAGCAGTCGCTCCGCAGCTCGTACTCACGGGCGAGCATGGATGCGCAGATTGCGCAGGCCGAGGTCGCGTACCGGTTCTTCGAGTACATGCCCGAGGACCAGACCGACTGGCATCGCCTGCTGCGCTACCGCGGGCTGGCGCTGAGCCGGATCATCAGCGAGGGCGGCACGCTCGAGAGCGGGCGGCGTCAGCAGGCCCTCGAGGACCTTCGCGCGGCGCTCGAGGTCGTGCCCGACGACTCGGAGTCGCTCCGCGGGATCCTGGCGATCGTCATGCGCGAGGCCCTCGACCAGCGGGTGGTCGGGAACTTCGACCGCGCGCAGGGGTCGCTCGACGAGGCTCTCCGCCTCGTCACTGACTTTACGAACGCGAACCCGAACATCGCCGACGGCCTGCTGGCCCGCCTGACGATCGATATCGAGCAGCTCCGCCAGAACCTGATGAAGGAGTCGTCCGCCACCGGGCAGACCAGGCGGATCGAGAATACCGAGCAGTTTGTCCCCGATCTCGATCGAATCGCGGCGCTGGTGGTCCGTGAACCCAGCGCCACGGGCGTCGACACGCTGATCTCCCGCTTCATCGGGCTTGAGGCCTCGCTCGACCCGGACGCGGACATGCGCCGGACCGAGCAGATGGCCCGGGCGTTGGTGGAGTCCGACCCGACGAGTGCGCCGTCGCTCATGCTCCTGAGCCGGGTGCTCGAGTCCCAGTCGAGGCTGGACGAGCGGGTCGAGGTGCTGCGCCAGATCCAGTCGCTCAAGCCGCTGCCGCTGAGCCTCGCGGGGATCATGCAGTACTCGTACCAGGAGGCCGCGGTGGGCGACGAGGCGACCACCTACCTGACACAGCTCGCGTCGATCGAGGACACGGAAGAGAACGAGGCGGAGCGTGCGGCGGTGCTGGCCAAGGCCGAGGACGCGCGGCGCCGGTTCGCGCAGGTGGTGCCCGAGGGCAACGCGCGTCTGCTGATGATCGACGGGATGATCGCGCTGGCCAAGAACGACCTGACCAAGTCTCTGGCCCTGTTCCAGGAGTTCAACCGCCTCACCTCGGACCTGGACTTTGATGGTTTGTGGCGCGAGGCGCAGGTCGCGGCCCAGCTCGGGCAGAACGGGGTGGCGCGCGATCGCCTGCACCAGATGCTCCTGATGCAGGACCGCAGCGTGCCCGCGATGCTGCTGCTGGCGATGGTCGAGACCCGCCTGAGCAGCCCGGAGGTCGCCAAGCAGCTCTACGAGGACGTCCTGGAGATTTCCCCGACCAACGAGATGGCCCTCAGCGGCCTGCGACAGGTCCGCCTGCTCCTGCGGGAGGAGCAGTCCGACGATCCGATCATCGAGGCGCTGCTTGAGGCGCGGGGCCTGCAGCAGGGCACCGCCGACGCGGTCGGTGACCCGAGGGCGTCGATCGACTACCTCAGCTCACGATTCGAGGCGCTCGAGTTCGACCCGAGGATTGCGCGTGAGCTTGCGGGGCTGCATCTCAGCCAGAACGAGCTGGTGCTGGCCCGGGGTGTGATCGACCGCTCCGCGGCGGCCCACCCGGACGACGAGGGCCTCCAGATCGTGCAGGAGGCCCTGCTCGCCGACAACCTGACCGACGCCCGTGTGCGTCTGTTCGAGCTCTCCGACGCGCCCGAGACGCAGCGGCTGATCGGGATCTACAGCGTGCACTCGTCGGTGGGCCAGACGGAGAAGGCCCAGGATGTGTTCGACCGGCTCGTTGAGATCGCCCCCGAGAACCCGACGGTGCTCGAGCTTCGCCTGCTCGACGCGTTCAGGCGTCAGGACGATGCCGCGGCAGAGCGGATCACGCAGATCGCGCAGCGCGTCAACGCGGACCGGGTGGGCGGGCTGACGTTCCTGGCTCGCCTTGAGTCGTCGCGAGGGCGCGGCGCCGAGGCGGTCGAGATCCTCCGCCGGGCGATCGGCGAGGGCACGGCGGACGTCGGCGTGTACCGCCTGCTCGCCCGCCAGCAGATCCTGCTCAGGCGGTACGAGGCGGCCACAGCGACCTACGAGCAGGCGCTGGCGATCCGACCCGACGACCTGACCTCGATCCTCGAGTACCTGCGTTCGCTCGTGACCATCCAGCAGACCCAGACCGCGCTCGAGCGGGCCCGCCAGATGGAGCGCTACGGGCGGTCCTCCAGAGATTTTATGGACCTGTGGCTCCGCCTGGAATCGGTCGCGGGCGGGCCCGTGGGTATCCAGTTCGCCATCGATCGCAGGCGTCAGCTGCTCGAGCTGGACCCGACCGACCGCACCAACCGCACCGAGCTGGCGCGCCTGTACATCATCGGCAAGCAGTTCGACCTGGCCCGACCCCTGCTCGACAGTCTGCGGGCGGACGAGGACTCGCTCCTGCTCGTCGAGCTCGACGCGCGCTGGCACGCCGACCAGATCACGGTTCGTGTCGGGGACACGGCGCGCGACGGGGTCGAGATGGCCCGGGGCGTGTACGTCTCGTACCTGCTCTCGCTGGACGACGACGCGGCCAGCTCGGACGTGTACCTCTCGCTCGCCCGGTTCATGCTCTCCCGCGGGCGTCGCCAGGTGGCGATCGACGCGCTTATCGAGGCCCAGTCGCTCCAGGACCCGGAGACGCGTCAGGCCGACCGGATGCTCGCGGACGTGTACTCGGCCGTGAACCAGTGGAACGAGGCACTGGCGCTGTACCAGGGTCTGGTCGACGACGGTCTCGACACGGAGAACAACCATTACCAGAAGCGTGTGATCGAGTCCCTGCTCCGCCTGAGCCGGTTCGATGACGCGGAGCGCGAGCTCAAGAAGGTCGAGAGCCTGGCGAAGACCGACACGACCATCCGCCTGCAGCAGGCGGAGCTTGCGGGCGCGACGAACAAGGTGGACCGTGCGATCCAGCTGCTCGACATGGCGGTCTCGGAGTCCCCGACTGAGCCGCTCGTGTACGTGCAGCGGGCGCGCATGAAGATGCGTCGCCCCGAGCTGCGCGACGACGTGCAGGCCGACCTTGACCAGGCGCTCAAGATCAGCCCGAACGACTGGCGGACGTTCCGCGTTCGCGCGGCGTACTACTCCGACCTGGGACGGGACGAGGAGGCCCTCAACGACCTCCGCTCGGCGCTGCGCCTGAACCCGAGCCTGGACGAGGTGCTCCTGGGGCTCGTGCTCGAGTTCATCGAACGCGGGCGGGGGGGCGAGGCGCAGGACATCGCCGAGGAGATCATCGAGCGTCGCCAGGGCGACGTGCAGCTGAGCGCCCAGGTGGCGGCGTTGTTCGCCGAGCAGGGCGAGTGGGCCCGGGCGGCGCGTTTCTACAAGAGCGCGTGGGAGCGGAGCGGTTCGGAGGCCGTTGCCGGGGCGTTGATCGACGCCCACCTGCGGACCACGCCGGCGCGCATCCGCGACGCGCGCGACGTGCTGGCCAAGCTGATCGAGAACGGCGCGGACGCGCGTGAGAACCCGAAGATCCTGGGCATCCGGGCGATCATCGACTACGCCGCGGGGCTTGAGTCGGACGCCGAGCAGCGTGCGATCGTCGCGTACGAGAAGGCGCTGCTGCAGATCGAGTCGGACCCGGGTCTGCTCAACATGTGGAACATCAACACGGCCCGGATGTTTGACGCCAAGCCCGACGCGGAGCTGATCGGGTTCCTGCAGCGCATCGCGCGCACGCAGGCGCCGGGCTCGCCCGGGCGGGAGTGGCTCCAGTTCTTCATCGCGCAGCGTCAGATCGAGAGCGAATCGACCCGCGAGCAGGGTCTGGCGACCATCCTCGAGCTGCGTGACAACGCGCGGACAACGCACATCCCGCGTCTGTCGTCCCGCCTGGCGGGGTCGGTGCCCTACGGCGCTGGCGACTACGCGCGGGCCGAGCAGCTCTGGACCGAGGGGCTCGAGACCTACCCCGACGACTGGGAGATGCTCAACAACCTGGCGTACCTGATCGGTGAGCGGCTCGATGAGCCCGATCGGGCGATGCCCCTGGCGCTCAAGGCCCGGGACGCGACCCGCGGGCAGAACGCTCAGGTGCTCGACACCCTCGCGGCGATCCAGGTCCGCAAGGGCAGTTATCAGGACGCCAAGCAGACCCTCCTGCTCGCGTTGCGTCAGACCCGGTCGATCGATCTGCGGCTGCCGCTGTCGATCCGCCTGGCCACTGTGCACGCCGAGCTCGGCGAGATCCCGCAGGCCGCAGTGCTGCTCGAGCAGATTCGGGCGGACGCGAGCATCGGGAGTGACCGGATGGACCGGTACAAGTCCGATATCGATTCGATTCAGTCCGAGATCGACTCAGCGCGGGGTCCCTGACGACCGACATAGGACGATGCGGCACGTGCCCAGAATGAAGTTCAGCCTCGATTTGACAGCCGGAGCCTAGTGATGAGCAGCCTCCCAGCCCAGCCCGCGCCGATCCATGCCCAGGGCGCCCGTCGCCCCGGTCCCTCTGGCCCGGCGCCGAGCTCGCAGGTCCCCGCGGTGACGATCGACCCGATCAAGCTCGCGCGGAAGTACATGTGGCTCGGGGTCGCGGCGGTCATCGTCGGCGTGATCATGGGGCTCGGCTCGTTCTATGTGCTGCGCAAGGTGGCGCCCAAGTACACCTCGGAGGTCATCTTCGAGTGCCTGCCTCCGGAAGACGACCCATCCATCCGCGAGGGCACGGGCGACGAGGACGAGATGGAGCGCTTCATGCTCTCGCAGGTCTCGCGCATCGTGTCGGAGCCGGTATTCGACCGGATCGCGCTCGACCCTCGCCTGAACACCCAGGCGCCCAACTGGGCCAAGACGGTGACCAACAAGGGCGTGATCGACAAGATCGAGGCGGTCGAGGAGCTGGCCGACACGGTCCGCGCCCGCATCATGCCCGGCACGAACTACATCCGGATGACCGCGGTCAACTCGTCGCCCACCGAGGCCACGGCGCTCGCGGCGCTGGCCAAGGACGCGTACCTCTTCGAGCTGCGCAAGGCCAGCAACGACGAGTTCACCGGACGGAAGGACTCGATCAAGCAGCAGATCGACGGCATCGAGCAGGACATCGCCGATCTCAACTCTCGTCGCGGGCGGATCGTGACCGAGGAGGGGATCGACGCGGTCGAGCAGAACCAGACCGAGGCGTCGCAGAACCTGAGCCTTGTCGTGGGGCAGCTCGTGCTGCTGACCCAGGCGATCGAGGCGGCCAAGGTCCGCGTGGCGCACCTTGAGACCATGCTCAAGAGTGAGGCCGGGATCACCTACACCGACACCCAGCGGATGATCGTCGAGCAGAACACGCACGTCGCGACGCTGGTCAACCAGCTGCAGACACTCAAGACCGCCCGGCGCGGCCTCCAGCAGCGGGGCGTGATGCCCGGGCACCGGAACTACAAGAACGTCGAGGCGCAGATCGCCGCGACGGAGCAGGAACTCCAGAACACCCGCGAGGAGGAGCTGCTCAAGCTGTTCAACGGCGAGCTCGACAGCTCACGCCAGACGCTCTCGCAGTATTCCGCGCAGGAGGCCGACCTGCTGCGTCAGCGCGAGGATCTGCGTCTCGAGATGACCGACCTGACACGGATCCTCGCGGATATCGAGGACCTCGACGCGCGGATCAGCCAGCTGATCACGAGCCGGACCGAGCTGGAGGTCAACCTGCGGAGCGTGACGGCCACGGGCGTGGCCGAGCGCGGCCCGCGCGTGATGGTCATCCAGGCCGAGCGGATCCCCAACCGAGTCTCGTTCCCTCAGGTCTTCGTGATGGTCCCCGCGGGCGTGCTGCTGGCGTTCTCGCTGGTGGCGGGCCTGGTCGTGGTCCGCGAGGTGCTCGATCAGCGGGTCAAGAGCCCGTCGGACGTCGCGATGATCCCCCGCGCCCGCGTGCTGGGGATGATCCCGGTCGCGAGCGAAGACCCGCTGAGCCCGGACTCGATCGAGACGGTCTTCCGCGACGAGCCCAAGTCGATCCTGGCCGAGAGCTTCCGCCAGATCCGCACCCCGCTGCTCAAGAAGATGCAGCGGGCCGGGCACCGGTCGCTGCTGGTGGTCTCGGGCATGCCCGGGTCCGGGGCGACGTCGGTGACGACGAACCTGGCCTTTGCGTGCGCCGCGGCCGAGCAGCGTGTGCTGATCATCGACGCCAACTTCAGGCGTTCCAACGTGCACCGGATCTTCGGGCAGGGCGAGGCCCCGGGCCTGAGCGACGTGCTCGCGGGCGCCGCGGCGCTGAGCAAGGTCGCACGCAAGACCGATTCGGAGCGGGTGGACATCCTGCCCGCGGGCTCGAAGGAGCACCGCGTGTTCGAGCGTCTGGGCTCCGAGAAGATGTCCGAGCTGCTGGCCGAGGCGAGCACGGACTACGACATGGTGCTCATCGACGTCTCCCCGGCGATCGTGTCGGGCGACGCGGTCTCGCTGGCCAACCGCGTGGACGCGAGCATCCTGGTCGTCCGGGCTCTGTTCGAGAAGCGTGGCATGGTCGCTCGCCTCCGCAACGAGCTCGACGACGCCCGGGGCGAGATGCTCGGGGTGGTCGTCAACGCCGTCCGGTCCGCGGCGGGCGGGTACATGCGGAAGAACATCCGCACGTCGCACGCCTACCAATCAGAGGACCCCAAGGGCGACAACAACTAAACACGCCCGCGCCGCTCGGGCGGCGTCTCCAACGAGAAGAGAGAGACCGGCGTGCCAACACGCTCACGCAAGACCACCGAGACACGCCCCGCC
>JAJDDH010000149.1 GCA_029260415.1 Phycisphaerales bacterium
TAAACCGCTTCAGGTTCCCCAGCTCGTCCCGCCAGCCCTCGTCAAACTCGCGGACCTTGTCCTGGGGCACATCGCCCGAGCACGCGTGCGTCACGCGGACCCGCGTGCCCCCGTCCGCCTCGTCCAGCTTGATCGTGATCGTCCCCGCGTACGCGTGGGTGGAGGCGAAGTCCCCCACGAGGCGCACCATCTCGGGCGGGCGGATCGTCGCGATGGTCGCGTACAGCTCGCCCGCGCCCTCGCCGCGCAGCGAGGACTCGTCGCGCCAGAACCGCCCGCCGATCCAGGGCTCGATCCGCGAGGGCGGGTTCCGCTTGCCCGCGTCCCCGGGCCAGAACCAGGAGGACGTCTCGTTGAGGATCGCCCCGAAGACGCGCTCCCGCGGGGCGTTGATGGTGACCTCGGACTCCACGATCGTGCAGCGGGCCGCGCCGCCGGTCTCTGTCGCTGGCATGGTCGACTCCTCGCTTTCTTCCGCGTGCTCCTGCAACCGAAGCAGCGAGCCCGCCCACTGGTCCGCGAACCCGCTGACCCAGTGCTCGTAAATGCGCCGCAGCGGGACCGCGTTGAGGTGGTTCCACCGCTTGCGCCCCTCGCGCCGCACCGTCACCAGCCCCGCGGTCTCGAGCACGCCCAGGTGCTTCATCACCGCGAACCGCGAGATGTGCGGCACGGCAAGGGCAAGCTCGCCCGTGGTCTCGGGCCCACGGGCGAGCCGGTCCAGGATCAGGCGTCGCGTCGGGTCCGCCAGCGCGCGCCAGGTTTCGTCAAGCGTGTCATCCATGACCGCCCCGGATCAGAACATCAGCTCGATGCCCAGCTTCCGACGGCAGACGCTCATCTGCCCCGCGTGGAAGCCCTCGTGGAACGCCAGCGTCCCGGGCAGCGCCGCCCGCGTGCTGGCGAACTGCGCCAGATCACCCTCGACGGGCGCGACCAGCTCGTCGTGGCTCAGCGAGCTGAGCCACGCGATCATCGCCTCGCGCCGCTCCGTCATCACCCGCACGAGCTCTTCCTTGCTCGGGTAGCTCGACGCGTCATCGGAGAGCGCAGCGTTCATCCCGAACTTGTCCGCCCAGCCCTGGGGCAGCGCGGAATCCGTTCCCGCGAGCGCGGTCAGGAAGGTGTCGTCGGTCCAGGAGATGTGCCCCAGGACGTACGCCGTGTGGTTGGCGTTGTCGCACGGACGCGTGAGCATCTGGACCTTCGTGATGGGCTCGAGGAGCCCCATGGTGAACGTCCGGGTCGTCGCGAGCGATCCTAGCCCGGGGGCGACAATCGCTTCCGCCTTGATCTCAGTGCTGCTCGACATACTGCTTCAGTCCTTTCTCAAGCGCCTGGCGCCATCCGCCGTCGGCGTGCTTCGTGAACTCGGGGTCAACATCCCCGTTGACGCTGTGCGCAAAGACCAGAACCGTCTTCCCGCCCTCCTCCCGCAGCCTGAACGACAGGTGCGAGAGCACGGGCGACGAGAAGAACAGCGGCCCACAGATCTCCAGCAGGCTCGGCGGCTTGATCACCTGCACGTGCCCCCAGAAGTGCCCCGCCTCATCGCCCAGGTCGCGGTACAGGCGCCCGCCGGGCCTGGGCTCGAGCACCATGCTCATCGCCTCGCCCTCGCGCCCCCGCCACCACGCGTCCATGCCGCTGATCAGGGCCTCCCACACCTTCTCGGGCGTGCCCCCGATCCCGATTTCTAACTGAATGACCTGCCCCATGACGCCTCCTGCCCATTCTATGGGCTATATGTGACCTAAGGGTAACATGTATTTGCAGGAAGTCAAATCGAATTGGAGAGTGTGAAGATGGGGAATCTGCGGAAGGGGCGTCATGGCGGCAAACAGGCTGGTCAAGGCCGAGAAAGCGTTCTTTGACGGTCGGTACGACACCGCGCGGCGGCTGTACATGCGCGAGGCCCGCGGCGACGCGCCCGACCACCGCGTGCACATGCGCATCGCGATGACGTACTACGAGCAGGGCAAGCTCGTCGAGGCGCTGGAGTGGAACGCGTCGGGCCTCGCGCTCGCGCCCGGGTGCCCGCTGCTGCTGTGCGATCGCGCGGCGATCCTCGAGGGGCTCGCGCGCCACGACGAGGCGGTCGAGGCGTACAACGTCATCGTCAAGCAGGACCCCAACGAGCTGGCACAGCAGACCTGCGCCCGGGGCCTGCCCTGGGCACGGGGGCTGGTCAACGACTGCCGCTACCGCCAGGCGCTGCTCTACCGGCGCATGGGCGAGCCGGGCCAGGCGGCGCGTCTGCTCACGCAGCACCTTGAGAACCGCGTCTGGGGCGCGGAGAGTGTGTACTCGGACGCGGAGGTCCAGCGGGCGCTCGACGCCGCGATCCAGATGGCCCGCTGACGCCCGACGTCGGTTCAGCCGCAGGGCGCACCGAAGCGGGTCAGGAACTCGAGCACGTCAGAGAAGTCGAACTCGCCCTGGGGCGGCGCCAGGTCCGCGCTGCTGTGCGCACTGGCGAAGTCCTCCAGGAAGTCCAGCACGTCGCTGAAATCTCGGACCCCGTCGCCCGTGCGATCGCCCGGGGGCGTGGAGATCGAGACGAGGTAGGTGAGCGAGCGGCGCATGAACACCTGGCGGGCGCTCTCGTCGCGGACCCAGGGCGTGTTGTCGATCACCTCGGGCTCGATGAGGTAGGTCCCGGGCTGGAGCTGCAGCTCGCACAGACGCAGGGTCTGGCCCGTCTGGCCCGCGATGGGCTCGCCGTCGATGGACCAGCTCACGTCCAGCGTGTGCCCGATGGGGCTCATGGGAACGACGCTGATCTGATCGTCGTGCTCGGTGTACGCGATGTCCGTGGGCGAAGCGCTGTCGATGGGGGAGACGATCCTGTAGAACTCAAGAATCAACGCCTCGACAGAGGGCATATTGAACGGGCGCCCGAGGTTTCGCATCATGGAGTTGGCGCTGGGGCGGTAGGCCCCGTTGACCGAGTAACGGCAGCCCTCGTACGTCGAGACGGGGTTGTCAAACCCTGCAATGCTCTCGCCCATCCATCGATGCCATTTGAGCTGGAGCGCCACTTGATCGGCGCTGTCGAAGATCGATGCGTTGGGGTCGGGGAACTCGGGTCCGGTGTAGGTGGTCGGGCCGCCGTAGGTGTACTCGTCGGCGAGGTTGCCCAGCGAGTGACCCAGCTCGTGGATGTAGACCTGCGAGGCGGAGGCGTTGCCCCCCGAGGTCGTAGCGAGGTTGCTCGAGGTGTAGCCCGCGCCGCCGTACTTGGTGGAGTTTGCGACGGCGATGACCTGGTCTCGCCCGGGCGCCGCGCTGGCCTCGTTGCGGGCCTTGTTGACGCTGACGCACAGCAGGCGTTCGGTGCCCCCGCACCAGAAGCCCATGTCCAGGGCGGTGTCGCGGGAGACGCCCTGCCCCGGGTCGTTGTCCACGCCCGAGTCGTTGGAGACCACGTCCACCCGGTGCACGTTGAAGTAGGGCTGGTAGGTCGCGAAGGGCTCGAACCCGAAGAAGTCCGCGTACTGGTTCTGCACGTGGGCGTGGTACAGCCCCATGTTCGCGGCGGTGTACCCGTCGCCCACGAAGGTCAGGTCGATGCGGTTGTCCGCGGGCCCGTTGTCCAGGATGGTGGTGACCGCGCCCGAGCCTCGGGCGATCGCGCCGCCGTCGTCCACGGGGACATCCATCATGACGTACCCGCCCCGGAGCTGGCCTTCAGCGCCGGGCTGGCAATAGTGGACGCGGTCGGCGATGGTCACCTGATCGGGGTCGTGGTGAGCGTGCTGGGCGAGCGCGGGGAGGCAGAGCACGCCGGCGGCGATGGCCGAGAGGTCACGGATCAGCATGAAATCGGTCTCCTGCAGCGGGGCGTGGCGGACAGGCCACGGGGGGCTATCCGCCGGCGGCGGGCCCGCGGTTTCTCAAGTTCTGGGCGTCATCCGCCAGAGGCGGAGATCTTAGGGGCAGGGCGATGTGAATCGGTCCAGGTAAGCGAGCACGTCCGACGCGTCCAAGACCCCAGCGGGATCGGCCAGATCGGCGCTCGCGTCTTGAGACCGGAAGTCCACGACAAAGTCGAGCACGTCGTCGAAGTCGATCACCCCGTCTGCGGTGCGGTCCGCGGGCTGATCTTCGATGATGATCCGCCAGGCCCAGTTGCTGAACAGGTTCTGCTGGCGCACATCCTCATCAAAGATCCACGGCGTGTCGTCTCTGAGCTTGACGATCAGCGTGTACTCCCCGGGCTGGAGCTGGAGTTCGCACAGACGCACTGTCGTGCCCGTCTGGCCCGGGATGACATCGAGCCCGAGCTGCCACCAGATCGTCAGCTCGTGTGTGGAGGGGTGGAGCGGGGTGACAAAGAACTCGTGGTCGTGACCAACAAACTCGCCCAGGAAGGGCTGCGTCACGTCGTCGATCAGCGGGAACGGGTCGCCATCGAACCGGTTGAGCGCGACGACGCCGTTCTGGAGACCGATGAGGTTGTGCGGGCGGGCACTGCTCCGCATCATCGAGTTCGGGCTGGGTCTGAAGATGCCCAAGCGCGAATAGCGGGCGCCCTCGTACGCCCCGGTGGGCCCGTCGAACCCGGGGAGGGACTGTCCCATCACGCGCCACCACTTGGTCTGCAGCTGCGTCTGCGTGGTCTCGTCGTGGATCGAGATGTTGTTTCTGGCGAACTCCGGCCCCGAGTAGACGGCTGGCCCGCCGGTCGCGTACTCGTCCTCAAGCGTGAAGAGCGAGTGCCCCAGCTCGTGGTGCAGGGTCGCATGCGGGGAGCTTGACGCGGCGGACACGCACGAGATCAGAGTCCCGAAGAACGCGGCGCCGCCGAACTTGGTCGAGTTGGCCAGTGCGACGACATGCTCGTCCCCTGGCGCCAGCGCCGCGTACGAGCGGGCTTTGAACGAGTCCACGCACAGCGATCGCTCGATGTCCGAGTTCCCCTGGCACCAGAATCCCATGTCCAGCGCCGTGTCTCGGAGCACGCCGAGCGTGGGGTCGTGGTCGACGCCCGACTCGTTGGAGATCACGTCAACGCGATGGATGTTGATGTGTGATCGGTAGGACTTGAAAGGCTCGATCTGGAACAGGGCCTGCACCTGCGCATCCACCTGGGCCCGGAACAACGGGAGTTCGGCCTCGGTGTACCCGTCGCCGACGAAGACGATGTCCAGCCGCTGATCCGGCGGACCGTTGTTCTCAAGGGTGACGACGTTGGCGGCGCCCCTGGGAACCGTCCAGCCTGTCCGCCGGGAGGGCGCGGTGTCGATCTCAAGTCCGCGGCCGGTGAGCACGCCGTCACCCCGGTCCCAGCACGACTGCACGCGTTCCACCGATCGGATCTCGAGAGGCTGCTGGGCTTCCGCGCTGAGCGGCGCGATCAGGGCAACGAAGGCCGACGCGGCAAGGCGAGCGCAGTATCGCATGGGACGGGCTCCTTCTGGCCGCCCAGGGGATAGGCGGCGACATGGCCAAGGGTCGATGCAGGCGGGGCCGCGGTGGTGCGGCGGCAGACCCTCAAGGCGTGTCCGTGCGAAACTTCACGGAGCCTCCGCGATATTCCGCCAGATCAAGAAAAAGGAGGAGCCCGCCGCCGCACCGGGGGGAACAGCGACGGGCTCCGAGCGGCGCCCTGGCGATTGGTCTTGTTGAGTCAGGCAAGACGGTTCGGCATGTCCGGGCTGGGTCTCTCACCCCTCCCGAGATCAAACCCGGGTGGAGCCGGTGGGCGTGGTCTTCGGGCGCCCCGCGAGTCGGTGGGCGAGGCGCTGACCACGGTCCGTCGGCTCCGGGACGCCGTCGCCCGGGCCCCGCAAACGAATGAATCCTTGCTGTTTGAGCTGAGTCCGCACGGACCACCAGCGGTCGCCAAAGCCGATCCAGAGCGCGTCATCGAACGCGTCGGGGAGCCCTCGTTCGAGGGCCCCGAGGGCCTTGAGCAGGGCGCCGCGGTCATGCTGACTCAATCGCATATCCTCCTCGCAGTTCATCGATGGCGCGGCGATGGCTCCGCATCATCAGGACACTCACACACACAGACGTAC
This sequence comes from Phycisphaerales bacterium, assembly GCA_029260415.1. Lineage (GTDB taxonomy): Bacteria > Planctomycetota > Phycisphaerae > Phycisphaerales > UBA1924 > JAJRXR01. The sequence continues at coordinate 6,024 of JAJDDH010000149.1, forward strand.
CTACCCCAAAGGGCTCGATCAGCGCCGGACGGAAACACAGTGCAAGCGCAGCGCGGGCCCAACCCGGCATTCGAATCGCATCGAGTTGTGTGGGTGAACGTGATCCGCGAGGGTCTGAACAAATCAGAAGGATCAGTGCTGGTATCGACCTCGCGACTCGGGCTCACCATTCAGGAATCAGAGTCAATGTATCGGACACCCCCTATACGACCCATATTCCGGCGTGTTCCGAGCGGTTTCCGTTCTCACACACTAAAAATCGTTGCGACACGTGGTGTGCGACACAAACCGCGGCGTTCGCCTACGTTCCTATGATCCCGTGATGCCGCCCGAATCCAACCCATTCAAAGTTGTCAGCCCGTTTCAGCCCATGGGCGATCAGCCCGCGGCAATCGACGCGCTCTCGGGCTCCATCGACGAGGGGAAGCGGAACCTGTGCCTGCTGGGCGCGACGGGCACGGGCAAGACGTTCACGATGGCCAACGTCATCGAGCGGATCCAGAAGCCGACGCTGATCCTGAGCCACAACAAGACGCTGGCCGCCCAGCTGTTCGAGGAGCTGCGGGGGTTCTTCCCGCACAACTCGGTCAACTACTTCGTCAGCTACTACGACTACTACCAGCCCGAGGCGTACATCCCCGGGCGGGACATCTTCATCGAGAAGGACTCGAGCCGGAACGATGATCTGGACCAGCTCCGCCTGGCCGCGACGAGCAACCTGCTCAGCCGGCGGGACTGCGTGGTGGTCGCCTCGGTCTCGTGCATCTTCGGGCTGGGCTCCCCCTCGGCCTACTCGGACAAGGTCCTGACGATCACCCGGGGCAGCGAGCTGAGCCGGCGGGACTTCTTCCTGGCCCTCAACGCGATGCAGTACAAGCGGTCGGACATCGAGTTCCAGCGCGGGACCTACCGGGCCCGGGGCGACGCGATCGAGGTCTGGCCCGCGTACGAGAAGTTCGCTGTCCGATTGGAGCTGTTCGGGGACGAGATCGACCGCCTGGAACTGATCAACCCGACCAGCGGCGAGCTGCTGGCCGAGGAACGCCAGTTCCACCTCTTCCCCGCGGTGCACTACGTGATGCCCGAGGAGCAGATGCAGCAGTCGATGGCGGCCATCCGCGAGGAGCTCAACGCCCGCGTGCTGGAGCTGCGGTCCGAGGGCAAGCTGCTCGAGGCCCAGCGCCTGCTCGCGCGGACGAAGTACGACCTGGAGATGATGGAGGAGATCGGGTTCTGCTCCGGGATCGAGAACTACAGCCGGTACATGGACGGGCGAGCGCCGGGGGAGCGCCCGTTCACGCTGCTGGATTACTTCGACTACGCGCCGGCGGGGCACGAGCGTGACGCCCCCGCCCAGGGGCACTCGGGCATCGGGCGCGACGTCGAGGAGGACGCCCGTCGTTTCGGTGTCGAACGCACCAACCTGGGCGACTGGCTCATCATCATCGACGAGTCGCACGTGACCATCCCCCAGATCCGCGCCATGTTCAACGGCGACAAGGCCCGCAAGACGGTTCTCGTGGAGC
>JAJDDH010000150.1 GCA_029260415.1 Phycisphaerales bacterium
ACCGGGGGCGAGTGTCAACCACGCCGACGCCAGCCCCCGGTCGCTGGCGCTCCCGGCTCAGAATGAGATAGGACTCCCACGCGCCGTTCTCGCGTCTACAGATGAGCGCCCTCCCGGAGACCCCCCACGATGCCAGCACGCCGCGCCCATGTCGCCCTGATCGCCCTGATCGCCCTTGTCGCCCTGGCCCCGCCCGCCGCGGCGCAGCTCGTCGATCCCGGGTTCGAGACCACCACGCCCAGCCAGCAGATGCCCACCACCCTGGGCGTCTGGTCGCTGGACCGCGCCAGCACCACCGGCCCGGTCGGCGCGATCACGCCCCCGCAGGGCGTGCGCATGCTCAGCTTCGACGGCACCGCCCCGCTCTGCTCCGCCGAGGGCGGGACGTCGGGCAATGTCGGCCAGCTCTTCCCCATCGAACCGGGCTTCGGCGCGGGGGACAGCGTTGCGGTGAGCGTCCGCGTCAACCGGCTCGATGCACCGGACGCCGACACGCAGTTCGCCGTTGCGCTCCTCGCGTACGACGGCGCGCCCGCCACCTTCTCGACCGGGTGCGGCGCCGTCCGCCCCGCGCTCGATTCCAGCACGGTCACCATCCTCAGCGACGCCAACCCCGCGACCTGGGAGTCGCTCTCGACCGATCTGGTCATCCCGGAGGGCGCGACGTTCCTGGCCGTCATCCTCTCCGCCAACGAGAACGTCAACAGCACGGACACGCCCGCGTTCGACGGGCACTTCGCCGACGACGTGGTCGTGACGTTCACGAGCCGGTGCAACGACGCGGACCTGGCCCCGCCGCTGGGCGTGCTGGATTTCTCCGATGTCATCGCCTTCCTGACGGCCTACGGCGCGATGGACCCGAGCGCGGACCTGGCGGCGCCGCTCGGGGTGTTCGACTTCTCCGACGTGCTGGCCTTCCTCAGCGCCTTCGGCGCGGGCTGCCCGTAACACGCCGCGTCAACCCGACACCCGCTCAGGGGCGCCCCGGTCGCTCGGGGTTCCCCTCTTCAATTCCGCCCGCCCCCCCGCTATCCTGCGTCTCCCCACACCCCACACAGAGACTCAGCATGTATCGCCAGGCAGCCCTCGCCCTCGCCCTGCTCGCCGCCCCATCCCTCGCCGACATCGGCTACGAGTACCTCGAAGACGACGGCGTCTCCAGCGTCACCCTCGGGCCCCCCACCTCCTTCGAAGAGTTCGGCGACATCGACATGCTCTGGGGCAACTACTACTTCACCAACGAGCCCACCGAGCTCGTCACCGAGGTCCTCTTCGGGCTCGGCTCCCTCTCCGCCGGCGAGCAGGTCCACGTCTGGATCTTCGACGACCCCGACGACGACGCCGACCCCACCAACGCCGTGCCCGTGTTCAACATGACCGTCACCGGCGCCAACCTCGGCTTCGACTTCAACACGCTCGCCATCCCCGGCGGCGTCGAGGTTGGCGGCGGGTTCTTCGTCGCCGTCGGGCACCTGGCCGAGCTGACCTACCCCGCGGGCAGCCCGGACTACCCCTCCCCCGCCCGCTTCGATCCCGACGGGCGCGCCGACCGCTCCTGGTTCTTCTACGACGACGACATCCCCGAGACCGACCTGGCCTCGTCGGGCTTCGTCAGCCGCATGGACGGCAAGTTCGTCCCCATCCAGGGCGCGTTCGCCGTCCGCGCGCACACCGTGTGCAACAGCGGGTGCAACGAGGCGGACCTGGCCCAGCCCTTTGGCGTTTTCGACTTCTCCGACGTCGTCGCCTTCCTCAGCGCCTTCGGCGCGATGGACCCCGCCGCGGACCTGGCCGCGCCGTTCGGCTCGTACGACTTCTCCGATGTCGTCTCGTTCCTGGGCGCGTTCGGGGCGGGCTGCCCGTAACGCAGGGGCCGGCGAGAGAACGCTCGGTCTCATCGCCTCGCCGTGGTATCGTGCCCGGGACGCTACAGCGAGGAGGCCCCCCGATGACCAGCTCTCGATCCGCGTGCACCCGCTCCAACGCGGTGCTGATCAGCGCCGCGCTCGCGTCGATGGCCGCCGCGAGCGCGGCGCAGCCGATCGTGGTCGCACCCGCCGCCCCCGAGCCGGTGTACTACTACGACCTGGCGACGGGCGTGGTCTCCGAGTCCGACCCGCGCGGGGGCGCCTCGGGCGCCGTCTGGCTCAACAACAACACCGCCCCCTGCGCCGCGGGCCAGCTGACCAACCTCATCATCGACGACCCGGACCTGGACAGCAACGGCGTGGGCGACACCTACGCCATCCCCTGCGGCGGCCTCCAGAACTGCGAGGACGGGAGCTTGCTCTGGTGGGGCGACATCGAGCCCGGGACACTGATTGACCGCTTCGTCATCCGCTACGTCTCGCAGGTCCCCGTGGGCGGCGCGCAGTGCACCGCCGGGTCCGCCGTCGAGGGCCTGGACATGATCGTCAGCTTCTTCGACGCCAACAACGACTTCCAAGACACCAACCGCCAGTGCATCATCGCCTTCCGCGTCGAGAACCTCCGCGGCTCCGTGCCCTGCCTGGGCCAGGTCTTCCCCGTGCGCTACACCCTCGTCGTCGATCTCGGCCCGGGTCAGGCGTTCACGCTCGGCGCCAGCCCCACCGACCTGGACGGCGACGGCCTGCACGACTTCGCGTGGTCCGTCGGGTTCGAGCAGAACCAGCCCACCCGCGGGCCCATGGGCGTCGTCGCCGCCGCGCCCAAGCTCGGCAACCTCAACGACCTCGCCCCCCACCCCGCCGACGCGTCCAACGTTTTCGACGGCGCCGCCGCCTTCGCCACCACCACCGCCTGCACCAGCCTCGCCTACGTCAACGGGTTCTCGCTCGGCGGGTTCAGCTGCGACCCGGGCGCCCAGACGCCCCACACCTCGGGCATGATCGAGTTCTATGGCCCCAACCCGCCCTGCCAGTGCGGCATTGCGGACATCGCCGAGCCGTACTGCTCGCTGGACTTTGCCGACGTGGTCGCCTTCCTCACCGCGTTCAGCGGCGGGCAGAACTGGGTGGGCAACCTCGCCCCGCCCTTCGCGAGCCAGGCGCCCCCCGACTTCTCAGACATCAGCGCCTTCCTGGGCGCGTTCGGGGCGGGCTGCCCCTGATCCGGCACGACCCAAGAAGACCAACCCCCCACCCCGGGCCTGGTCTTCTTGAGCTTCTTCAACATGTGTGCGCACAACAACGCCCGCCCGGCGTCACCCGGGCGGGCGGTCGTTTGGGCCCAACCGATCGCGCGGAGCCTTACGGGCAGCCCGCGCCGAACGCGGTCAGGAACGAGAGCACGTCGGAGAAGTCGAGCACGCCGAAGGGCGCCGCCAGGTCCGCGTCGCTGCAGCCGGAGTAGGTCGTCAGCGCGACCAGGCCCGTGTTGCCCGTGGAGCCGAGGTTGAGCGCCTGGGCGTTCGCAGGGTTGATGAGGTAGAGGTGGCCCCGGTTGGGCTGTTGGATGTTGGGCAGGGCATAGAGCTGCCCGTCGGGCCCGAACTCCAGCGCTGTCATGCCCGGCGCCGCGACGCCGTTCTCCATGACGGGCCCGACCAGCGTCGCGACACCCGTATCCGTCACGGTGTACAGCTCCGGCGTCGAACCGCCCGCGGTGACCACGTAGAGCACGTCTCCGCCGTTGTAAGCGACGCCGCCCCAGGGTCGGCTGATGCCCGTATCGCCAACGACATTAACGATCCCGTCCGCCGGATTGATCGTGGCCAGGAAGGTGTTGAACCCGCCGCCGCCGGACTCAGTGGTCAGCCCACACCAGAGCAGCCCGCCGATCCACTCCATGGACGTGATGACGTTGCCCTCGGGCGGGAAGGTGAGACTGATGACACCCAAGTACGCCCCCGTGTCCGGGTCCAGGCGGTGCAGCAGCGTG
>JAJDDH010000151.1 GCA_029260415.1 Phycisphaerales bacterium
GGCGGGGCGCTGGCGGTCAGCCCGATCGCCGCGACAATCGCGGTGAGCGCCGATCTCGTCCCCCCGGCGTCGGTGCTCTGGCTCTCGCTCATGGTCCTGCTCTGGGTCGCGGGGTTCGATGTGATCTACGCGCTGCAGGACATGGACTTTGATCGGGAGCGCGGGCTGCGCTCGATCCCGGCGCGATTCGGGTGGAAGGGCGCCGCGTGGATCAGCCGGGCGCTGCACGCGGGCGCGGTCGGGGCGCTCCTCGCGGCCTGGTCCTTCGAGCCCCGCTTTGCCTGGCTCTTCGGCGCGGGGCTCGGGATCGTCGTCGCGGTGCTGGTCTGGGAGCACCTGGTCCTGGCCCGGCGCGGGCGGGCGGGGATCCCCATGGCCTTCTTCACGCTCAACGGCGTCGTGGCGCTGGCGCTGGGGGCGTCCGGGGTCGCGGACGTGCTGATCTGAGCGATCCGGGGCGGAAGCTTTCAAAAATATTTGAAAACCCGATCGCCCCGTGGGCTGGGGTGCGGATAATTGCCCGATGCCGCCCGAGACCGACAGCGCCCAGCTCCGCAAGGCCCAGGACCGGTTCATCGACGCCTGGGGGCGGATGGGGTCGGTGTGGGGCATCTCGCGGACGATGGCCGAGGTCCACGCCCTGCTGTTCGTCACGGGCGAGGCCCTGTGCATGGACGAGCTGATGGAGCGCCTGAACATCTCACGCGGCAACGCGTCGATGTCGCTTCGGGCGCTGCTCGAGTGGGGGGTCATCAGCAAGGCGCACAAGGACGGGGAGCGCCGCGATTACTACGTTGCGGAGCAGGACGTGTGGGCGATGTTCCGCGCGATCCTGCGAGAGCGGGTCAAGCGCGAGGTTGAGCCGCTGATCGAATCTTTGGGCGAGGTGCGCGAGCTGTATCCGTCGCAGGGCAGGGACGCGCCCGAGTCGGCGCGGGAGCTGGACCAGCGTCTGAGCGAGATGCAGGAGGTCTTCGAGCTGGTCGCGACGCTGGGCGAGCGGTTCGCTGGACCGAGCGGGCAGGGGCTCAAGGTCGCCGCGAAGCTGCTGGCCAAGGCGCCCACGCGACGGAAGGCCAAGGCGTGAGCGCGTCGGCGACTCCATCGCGTAGTTCGGGAGCGCCGATCGGGCGTGAGCTGAGCGTGGTCCGTGTGGTGTGGAGTGTCTCCCGCGCGGCGCTGTCACGCGTGCGCCCGGAGATCCGGCCCGGTGCGGGGGTGATCGACGTTTCACTGCAGATCCGATTGGGCGACGACGCCTCGGGCGAGAGCGTCCTGCGGGCCGATGGCGTCGAGCTGTTGCGGGAGCGCCACGCCCCGGGAAGCGCGCGTCTGACGCGCGATCCGGAGCGCGGGCTGGAGCACCTGGATATCGCGGGCGTGGTGTTGTGCACGCGGCGCGGGGACGAGGTGATCTTCGCGCGGGCGCCCGTGCTCGGGCGTCTGGGGATCGAGGGCGGGCGGTACGAGCCCTCGCCAACAAAAGACGCCGAGCGCTGAGGCGCCCGGCGTCTGGACTGGACTGGTGTGGTCGGGCTCAGCTCTTACGGAGCATGGCCCAGCCGATGCCGGCGAAGACGAGCATGAGGACCGCCGCGCCGCCCATGACCATGTAGGGCGCCGAGCCGTCGAGCCCGCCGAGCAGGGCGGCCGAGCCCGAGCCCGTCAGGCCCATGATGGTCGCGGCGACGGTGACGGCGAGGGTGACGACCATCGCCAGGGCGAGCCCGCCCGCGATGCCCGACCAAGGCCCGTCGTAGGGCTCAGCGATGGGCATGAGCGCGGCCTGCGCGGCGTTGTTGGAGCCGCCAAAGTCGGTCTCGCCCGAGGACTCGAATAGCGCGCCGCCCGCGGCGGCCGCGACGGCGGACGCGCCGATGGCGCTCTCGCCCGCGGCGGAATCGCCGGACTCGTCGCCGAAGACGTCCTCGAGCAGGTTGGCGCCCAGCGACGTGTCGTCGGGCTCGAGCGTGAGCTGCGCCAGGCCCGAGCCGGACGCGGCGGAGTCCATGTTGATGTCGGGCGCGCTGATCGCGTTGCTCACGAGCGTGTCGGCCGACGGGTCGGCCTCGTCCTCGGCGTCGGGATCAAAGATGCTCACGCCCGTCGATTCGTTGGGCGACTCCGCGGCGAACGCGGAGCCCGACCCGGACGAGGACAGGCTCAGCGGCTCGAGCTCGGAGCTCTCGGCGAGTGAGATCTCGTCGTCGTCGTCCCCGCCGCCCGCGAGCAGGTCCACCTGGTCGACCTTGAACACGAGGCGGTCACGATCGCGGAACTCCTGGAGCTGCCCGCTCTCGGCGAGGGCTTTCACCTCGTCGGTGTCCATGCCCAGCTTCTGGGCGGCCTCTTCCATCGTGTAGAACATCTTCGCCATGGGGCGGGTCTCCGGGTCGTGATCCTGGTTGGTCTCCAGCGGCCTTCGGGGGCGGTGCTGGTCCAGAATGGTACGCCCCCGGGTGGGCGTGGTTCCCGCTCACAGCGGCTCGTGGGGGGCTTGTGGAGGTCGTGGGTGGGACTCTGGGGGAGTTTCAGGGGCGGGTCGGGTCTCAGGGCTCGATGGACCGCATGACCGAGACCGCCGGGTAGAGGCCCGCGACCTGCTCGCGGGGGGCCACGCGGGGGGGGTAGCGGTTGTTTATGGGCTGGATGCGGATCAGCTCGCCGCCCTGCCCGTCGGTCTCGAAGAAGACGCGCTTGAACGTGGACTCGTCGTCGCGTTCGAGTCGGACGAAGCAGTCCGAGCCGGCCTTGACCTCGCGCGCGGGGCTGAAGATCACGATGTCGCCCTCGCGGTAGTCGGGCGACATGGAATCACCCACCACCCGCGCGGCGAACGCGTCCGGGTCGCGCAGGTCCGGGCAGCGGACGTACTCGTCGGCGATCCGCGCGGGGTAGCCCAGGTCCGTGAACTCGGTCGGGTACCCGGCGGACACGCTGTTGATCAGCGGGACCTCAAGCGGCAGCGCCACGGGCGACGGCTCGTCGCTGCCCGGCGGGGCGACGCGCCCGACGAGCTGTGCCAGCTGGCCCGAGCGGTACGCCTCGTCGAGCGAGCCGCTGGCGATCATCTCGCTCAGGCGCTGCACGGCGCGTCGGTCGGTCTGCAGGCGTGCGAAGTCGCGCTTGACGGGCGCGGGCGTGCGCTCCCAGCGGGCCGTGTCGATCAGGCGCCCGCGCGGCAGGTCGAGCGCCTCTTCGAGCTGCGCCAGCACGGCGTCGCTGGGTGCGCGTTTGCGCCCGTTCTCGATCTCGGACAGGTAGCTCTTGGAGCGACCGACACGGCGCGCCAGCTCGTCGAGCGTGAGCGCGAGCTGGTGACGGCGCACGCTGATCAGGTGTCCGACGCTGGTTTCGTGGGCTTGGGGCATGGGTGTGTTCGCGTGCGCCGTGCGGCGCTCGTGGGGCGATCGTGGGCGTCCTGCTGCGCGGCCGACACGCAGTGACCGGTCCTGTGCGCCGGATTGTTGCTCTACCATACAAAGCCCTTGCAAGCAGTTCGCTACGCACGTACAACTCTGGGATTAGTTCGCTGGATAGTGAACACTCAGGCGTATGCGAAGTCAAGTGCAAAACACCCAAGATCGTGGAGGGACGCATGGACGTGCAATCCGGGCGGAGGCGAGCCAGCGGCGGGATCGGCAGCGGGGGCGGGGGACTGATTGATCCGGACGCCGCCTGGGACCTGCGCCGCAAGCAGCGGCGCGAGGTGGTCGAGCGGGTGGTGGAGCGGGCCGAGCTGCTCACGCCCGGGGACCGGGCCCTGGTCCTGGCGTACTTCCGCGACCAGCAGCACGCGTCGGACATCGCCCGACTCGCGGGCGAGCCCGTCCGCGCGATGCGCCGGCGGTTGCGGAAGCTGGTCGAGCGGGTGCTGAGCCCGAGGTTTCAGTTCGTGGCGTCCCGGCGCCTGGCGTGGCCGCCCACGCGCCGGCGCGTCGCGTGCTCGTGCGTGCTCGAGGGCTACACGCTGCGCGAGACGTCGCGCCGCCTGGGTTTGAGCCTGCACAGCGTCCGCAGGCACCACGACGCGATCCAGGCGATGTTCGAGGACGAGGCGGGCGGGGCCCGATGAGCGGGCGCGTGATCTGCGGGTCTGCGCCCAGCGTGCGTGTCCGCGACGCGATGGCGCTGTTTGGGCTGACGATCGAGCGCGGCGACGAGTCGGCGCCGGCGGCGGACGCGTCGGCGGTCGAGTCGCTGTGCGGGCTCCCTCGGGGGAGCGTCGCGCTCATCGGCGGCGCGAGCGGGTGCGGCAAATCGACGCTGCTGCGCGCCGTGCGCCGGGAGCTGCTCCGTCGCGGGGCGCGGGTGGTCGGTGTGGACCCCGGCTCGCTCGCGCGCTCAACACGGCGGGTGGTGGATCTGGTCCCCGGCGAGCTTGGCGCGGCGATGGCGTGCTTGTCACGCGCGGGGCTGGGCGAGGCCCGCCTGCTGGCGCGCCGGGCGTGCGATCTGTCCGAGGGGGAACGCTGGCGCCTGGCGCTGGCGAGGGCGATGGGCGCCCCGGGCGGGGCGCGATGGGTGGTTGCCGACGAGTTCTGCTCGGCGCTGGACCGGGAGACGGCAATGGGGGTGTGCGCCTCGGCGCGCCGCTGGGCCGACGGCGACGGGGGCGCCCGCCTGCTGTGCGCCGCGGCTCACGAGGACCTGGGGCGCCTGCTCGGGCCAGACCTGTATGCCCGGCTCGGGGACGCGGGGCGTGTGCGCCTCGAACGAGACGTGCGGTTGCAGGTCCCACGCGTTCGGATCGGGCGAGGGGAAATCGGTGACTACGACGTGCTGAGGCGGCTGCACTACCGGGGCGGGCGCCCGGCGACGTGGTCGCGGGTGCTGCGCGCGACGAGCGAGGTCGAGGGCGGTCAGCGGCTGGTGGGGGTGCTCGTCGAGAGCATGCCGACGCTCAACGCGGCATGGCGTGACCTGCCCTGGCCCGGGCGGTACACGCGCGGGCCCAAGCGCGAGCGGGCGCTGCGGATCAACCGGGAGCTGCGCTGCGTCTCGCGCGTGGTGGTTGATCCGCGCTGGCGCTCGATGGGCGTGGCGCGCCGCCTGGTTGAAGAAGCCCTGCGCACGGCGGAGACCCCCGCGACGGAAGCCAAGGCCGCGATGGGGGGGCTGAGCCCGTTCTTGGCGCGGGCGGGGATGCGGGCGTACGCCCAGCCCGTGCTCGCGCCCGAGGCGCGGCTGCGCGACGCGCTCACGCACGAGGGGTTCGGGGCACGGGATCTGATCGTGGGCGAGCGGGCCGACGAGGCGGCGGCGCGCCCGCTGCTGCGTCGCGAACTGCGGCGCTGGGCGCAGGCGTCGCGCGCAACACGGGGGCTGGTCGGGCGGGGCTGGGGCGAGATGGCTCGGGCCGCGGGCGCGAGGCTGTCACAGCGGGCGGTGTGCTACGCGCACGCGGGGTGAGCGGGGGGATTGCGATGGCCGAGGGCGGGACGGAGCGGAGCGGCGGGCCCGGGGCGCCGGGGGATGGGCCCGGCGAGGGGGCGTTGCCGCACGCGTTGACGTTCTTTCTGAGCGCGGCGCAGCGCCGGGCGTTGCTGCGGGCGCTCGGGATTGAGACCGACTGAGGGGTGGGCATGGGGACGGTGGACGGGGAGGCGGACGCCGCGCGCGCAGACGGGAGCGCGGGCGGCGTGGGGATGTTTCACGAAGAGCTGGGCGGGCTGCCCACGACGGCGGACGGGCTGCACGCGTGGATCGAGGCGCATGTGGGGGTGGTGATCGCGCGACGGGCGCTCATCGAGGGGCACGCGGCGCCGTTCGAGTACCTGTGTCACTCGTTCTTCGAGACCGGGTCGCCCCGGGACTGCGTCGTGTGGGCCAACCGGGGTGGGGGCAAGACGTTCCTGGCGTCGATCGCGTCGCTGCTGGACCTGCTATTCAAGGACGGGATCGAGATCCGGGTGCTGGGCGGGTCGCTCGAACAGGCGGGGCGGATGCACACGCACCTGCGCGACCTACTCTCGCGCCCGGGCCTGGCGCACACGCTGGACGGGAGTATCACGGAGCGGCGTGTGAAGCTGCGCAACGGGTCGTGCCTGGAGCTGCTGGCCCAGTCGCAGCGATCGGTCCGCGGCACGCGCGTGCAGAAGCTGCGCTGCGACGAGGTGGAGCTGTTCGACCCGGAGGTGTGGGAGGCGGCGCAGCTGGTGACGCGCTCGAAGGTGTGCGCCGGGATCCGGGTTCGGGGCGCCGTGGAGTGCCTGAGCACGATGCACGTGCCGTACGGGCTGATGCACCGCCTGGTGGGCGAGGCGCGCGAGGGCGGAACGCGGAGGCTCTTCCGCTGGGGGCTGGTGGACGTGCTGGGGGTGTGCGAGCCCGAGCGCGCGTGCGAGGAGCCGTGCGGGCTGCTGGAGGAGTGCGCCGGGCGGGCCAAGCGGCGTGACGTGGCGGGGATCGCGCCGGGGCACGTCGAGGTGGACGACGCGCTGACGCAGAAGTCACGCGTGAGCGAGGCGACCTGGAAGAGCGAGATGCTGTGCCTGCGGCCCAAGCGTTCGGACTGCGTGCTGCCTGAGTTCGGGCGCGAGTCGCACGTGGTTGACGAGGCGCCCGGGGCGCGGGACGGGTGGCTGTGGGTGGGGGGCATGGACTTTGGGATCCGCGCGCCCACGGTGGTGCTCTGGGGCGGCGTCGATCCGTCGGGCGTGCTGTGGATCGTGGACGAGCGCGTCGTCAGCGGCGTCACGCTGGGTGAGCACATCGAGGCGATCCGGGGCTCGCCCTGGCCCGCGCTGTCGTGGATCGGCGTGGACCCGGCGGGCGGACAGCGCTCCGGGCAGACAGGGCTGAGCGACATCCAGGCGATGCGGCGCGAGGGATTGGTCGTCAAGCACCGGCGCCTGGGCGTGGGCGAGGGGCTCGAACTGGTCCGGGCCCGGCTGCGCCCGGCGACGGGCGGGCCCCGCGTGCTGGTGCACCGGAGCTGCGAGAGACTCATCGAGTCGCTGGAGAAGTACCGGTACCCGTCGGATCGTCCCGAGTCGCTGGCGCCGGTGAAGGACGGGTCGGACCACGCGGTCGATGCGCTGCGGTACCTGATCCAGAACCTGGACCGGGCGCACGAGGCGAGGTTTGCGAGGTACGCGTGAGCGGGGCCCTACGACCCGGGCATGGGCGCGAGCGAGGGGATGGCGAAGGCGATAAGGACGTACGCGCCGATGCCCAGGAGGATGATGCCGCCGACGATCTGGATGGTGAAGGTCAGCACCTGGCGCCAGTAGGTGCGCATGTCCACGGTGCGGACCGCCTTGTAGCCCACGGCGATGAAGAACGCCAGGGGGATGAGCAGGGCGAACCAGTACTCGTGGGCTGCGATGGGGTCGATGAAGGGGGTGTAGGCGAGGGTGCTCATACGCTCAGCTCCGCGGCGGCGGTGGCGGCAACGGTCGCCGCGGCGATCCCCGCGGTGGTCGAGACGTCCTTGGTCAGGTCGCGTCCGCGCTTGGAGGGCAGCAGGGCGTCGAGGATGATGATGAAGTTGAGCATGCCCGCGATGGTGGCGAACAGGGTGCCCAGCTCGTTCATCTTGGCGATGCTTTTCTTGTTGGGGGGGGCGTCGGTCGCGGCGGGGTTGGCCGCGGCGACCCACTCGTAGCGGGCGCGCTCGTCGTTCCAGGTGCGCGTCTCGTTGGGGTAGCCCGAGCGGGTGTCCCACCCGGGGCGCCCGGTGACGGCGGGGACCTGGGCCCAGGCCTTGAAGCGGTTCTGGTGGAGGGCGTCAACCCCGAAGGCGAGGGGGCCGACGAGGGCCTCGCCGTAGAACCAGATGCGGTCTTCTTTGGAGTCGACGACGTCGATGCCGCCGATGAGCAGGCCGCCCAGGAAGAGGCCCAGGACGCCCATGGAGGCCATGACGCCGCGGTAGAGGTTGCCGCGGAACATCTGCCCGGCGCCGGGGAAAAGGAGGGCCAGGACGGCGGCGGGGATGTCGAGGGTGGCGCGGTCGGTGGTCATGCGTCGGGGGGTCTCGGGGGAGGATTGGGGATCGGATCGGTCGGACGGCGGGGGTGGGGGCATTGACAGACGGCGCGTCGGCGGTAGTGTACGCCCAAGCCGGACGGACGAGGGCGGTGGCGCCCCGGCCCGGATGAGGATGGCGGCCCGCTCGGCGGGCGTTTAAGGACCTGCGAGCGATGGACGGCGAATCAGCACTCTTGGACGTGATCGACGGGCGTTGGGTCTCGGATAACCCGTTTGGACGCGGCGGCGCTGTGCTCGTCGCGGGGGACGACGAGGACGAGGACGAGAAGTACTTCCGCGAGGATGACGACGACGATTACGACGAGGACGACGATTACGAGGACGACGACGACCTCGAAGACGAGGACGGACTGGACGAGGACGACGACGAGGACGATGACCTCTAGGACGCTGTTCTCGGGCGGCTGACTCGGTCTGCCCGGCGAGCAAGACGCGGCGTCCGGGAGGCCTCGATGAGCACGTCCAAGCCTGAACAGCCCGATGAGAACAAAGAGCCCACGCCCGAGTTCGGTGGTGACGGGGTCGTGGATCGGCGCTTGGGGCTGGACAAGCGACACGTGACGCTGATCAAGAACGGGAAGGTCGCTGCGCCCACGGGCCTTGAGCGCCGTCGCGGGCCCGGGCGACGCCTGAGCGATTTCACCAAGTCCGCCGAGGAAGGCGAGATGAACACGGAGCAGTTCCTGTTCCTTAAGGCCATCGACGCGTTCAAGACGGGCAACAGCAAGGCGTTCCCCTCGTGGACGGACGTGCTGGAGGTGGTGCGGCTGCTGGGGTACCGCAAGACGATGCCCAGCGAGCTGAACCTGCCCGCGGCCGAGGACTGGAAAGAGAAGGCGGACACGCCCGCGAACGTGCGTCCCGACGGCTGGGAGCGTCGCTTCAAGGGCAAGGGCAAGAGCGAGGCGGAGCTGACCGACGAGGCGCTCGACGAGTTCGAGCGGAACTTCGGCGAGGCGGCCTGACCCGGCCCGCCCGCGGGCCCGCATACAATCCGATCAGCACACGGGCGCCCCGGTCGGGGCGTCTTTCGTGCGCGGACGGAGGCTGCGGATGAGCGCCAGCGAGGATCGGCCCGTGATCGGTCGGCGTGAATGGGTGTCGCTGCCCGGGTGGGAGATCGCGCGCCTGCGGGCGAAGATCGACACGGGGGCGCGGACGAGCGCGATCCACGTCTCGTCGATCGAGTACCTCGACGACGGGCGACTGCGGTTCGAGGTGGTGCATCGGGAGCGTCCCAAGCGCCGGTCGGTGACGGTCGAGGCGGACCACCTGCGCGAGGCGAAGGTGCGACCCAGCTCGGGCAAGACGCAGCGCCGACCGGTGGTGCGGACGCTGGTGAAGATCGGCGACTGGGAGCGTGAGATCGAGCTGAGCCTGGTGTGCCGCGAGGGGATGCTGTGCCGCATGCTGCTGGGGCGGCGTGCGTTGAACGGACTGCTGGTCGATCCGGGCGCCAAGGATGTGCTCGCAAGCGGGAGCGTGTCATGAAGCTGGGAATTCTGTCGGCGTCGCCCGGGTGTTACAGCACACGTCGCCTGCGTGAGGCCGCGGAGCAGCGCGGGCACGAGGTGAAGGTGCTCAACACGCTTCGGTTCTCGATCTCGCTGGAGGAGGGGGAGCCGGACCTGTTCTTCCGGGGCAAGCAGCTGAGCGACTACGACGCGGTATTGCCGCGGATCGGCGCGTCGATCACGTACTTCGGGACGGCGGTGGTGCGTCAGTTCGAGCAGATGGACGTGTACACGCCCAACACGGCCAACGGGATCACAAACTCGCGGGACAAGCTGCGGAGCTTGCAGATTCTGTCGCGCCACGACATCGGGATCCCGCGGACGATGTTCGTGCGGGACCGCAAGGACGTGCTGGCGGCGATCGAGCAGGTGGGCGGGGCGCCGGTGATTATCAAGATCATCGAGGGGACGCAGGGGATCGGGGTGATCCTGGCGGACTCGAACAAGGTGGCCGAGGCGATCGTGGAGACGCTGCAGAGCGCGCGACAGAACGTGCTGATCCAGCGGTTCGTCGCGGAGAGCCGGGGCAAGGACATCCGGGCGCTGGTGGTTGGTGACCGGGTGGTCGCGGCGATGCGGCGCGTGGCCCAGGGCGGGGAGTACCGCTCCAACGTGCACCGGGGCGGGATCACGGAGGCGGTCAAGCTCGACGAGGTCTACGAGCGGACGGCGGTGCGCGCGGCGCAGATCATGGGCCTGCGTGTCGCGGGCGTGGACATGCTCGAGAGCAACTCGGGCCCGCAGATTATGGAGGTCAACTCGTCGCCCGGTCTCGAGGGGATCGAGGGGGCGACGCAGCTGGACATCGCGGGCGCGATCGTGGACTACATGGCCCAGCAGGTTGATTTCCCGGAGCTGGACGTGCGTCAGCGCCTGACGGTCACCCAGGGCTACGGCGTGGCGGAGCTGACG
>JAJDDH010000152.1 GCA_029260415.1 Phycisphaerales bacterium
GAGTTTCAGGAAGTCGCAGCGCAACCAGAGACAGGACCCTTCGGGCGAGCTCGCCCGCCGCGAGGCCCAGCGGATGTACCGGCGCGTCCTGGGCGCGTGGGCCGCGGACTGCCTCAGGCTCCGCTCGGCCGGGCTCGACCGCCCGTGCCGGCGCGAGGGCGCCCCCAGCGGCATCGGATGGGGCGTCGCCCGCGCGGGCGCCGCCAGCACGCTCTGACCGAGCGAGAGAGGGACCCGCGATGAGCGGAATCACAACAGGCGTCGGCGTCTTCAGCGGCATCGACAGCGCGACACTCATCGAGCAGCTGCTCTCCATCGAGGCCCGCCCGCGCCAGCTCGCCGAGCGCCGTCTCATCCAGCTCCAGTCGCAGCAGGCCGCGTTCCTCGACCTGAACTCGCGGATGAGCACGCTCAAGACCGCCTCTTCAAAGTTCCGCACGAGCCTCTCGTTCCTGTCCAAGACCGCGACGAGCTCCAAGCCCGAGCTGCTCAGCGCCGTCGCCGGGACGAGCGCCCTCGATGGCTCCTACTCGTTCATCGTGGACCGCCTGGTCACCTCGCGTCAGCTCCTCTCCCGCGGGTTCACCGACACCGACTCATCCGCGTCGGGCATCGACCAGCTCACGTTCGAGGACTGGCGCGGCCGCCTCGACCGAGACACCCCCCTCGCCCAGCTCAACGACGGCGCGGGCATCGACCGGGGCAAAATCTCGATCGATGCCGGTTCTGGTCCTGTCACCATCGACCTCTCGCGGGCCGCGACGGTCAACGATGTTCTCGAGGCCATCAACACCTCGGGCGCGGGCGTCACCGCGACCATCAAGGACGGCGCCTTCGTCATCTCGAGCAGCAGCCCGCTCCAGACCGTCACCGTTGCCAACGTCGGGATCGACCAGACCGCGACATCGCTGGGCATCGCCGGCTCCTCCAGTGGAGCTGTCAGCGGGTCCTCCGTGTACCATCTCAACAACAACACCGCGCTCGCAAGCCTCAACGACGGCACCGGCATCGGGCGCACCACCGGTGTGGGCGAGAACAGGCACGACTTCAAGATCAACGTCAACGGAACCATCGTCGAGGTCAACCTCGGTGATGTCTACGCCTTCATCGACGACGAGCTCGAGGTCACGCAGGCCGGGGTCTCCACGCTCGGCGGCGCCGTCCAACGCATCAACGACGCCCTCGACGACGCGGGCGTGACCACCGTCTCCGCGTCGATCAACGCCTCCACGGGCGCGCTGGATTTCACGAACAGCGCCGGTCGCCCGCTCACCTTTACCGAGAACGGCGCCACCACCGCGCGCGACCTGGGCCTCACCACCGACACCGAGTTCCTCACCCCCGTCAGCGGCAGCCGCATCCTCGCGGGCCTCAACGAGACCCTCATCTCCAGCCTCAACGGCGGCTCCGGGCTCGCCTCCCAGGGCACGATCGATTTCACCGACCGAAACGGTGTCTCCTTCAGCGTTGACACCTCGGGCCAGACCACCACCCAGGGCATCATCGACGCGGTCAACGCCGGCGCCACCTCCGCGGGCGCTGACATCTCCGTCTCGCTCAGCGACACGGGCACGGGCCTGAGCCTCACCGACACCTCGGGCGGGGTGGGTAACCTGATCGTCACCAGCGCCGACTCGAGCGCCGCAGACCTCGGCCTCGAGACCGGCGCCGCCGGCGTCGCTCAGACCGAGCTCGACTCCGGATCACTCCAGCTCCGCTACATCTCCGAAGCCACCCTGCTCAGCGATCTCAACAACGGCTCGGGCATCTCCACCGGCAAGATCCAGTTCACCGATTCCAACGGCATCGTCTTCAGCATCGATGTCGGCGACGACACCCGCTCCCTGGGCGACCTCGTCGATGAGATCAACGGGCAGGCCGGGTCGGCAAACTCCAGGATCTCCGCCTCCATCAACAGCACCGGTGACGGCCTGCTCATCAGCGAGCCCGACGACGGCAACGGCGGCAGCGTCGCCATCCAGGTCGAGGATTCTGAGGGCACCGTCGCCCGAGACCTCCGCATCGCAGGCGAGTCCGAATCCACCGACTCGGGACTCAACCTCATCGATGGCTCGCTCGAGGTCACCCTCACCTTCGACCCCGCCGACACGCTCGAGGATGTTGTTGAGGCCATCAACACCTCCGAAGCGGGCGTCAGCGTCTCGATCCTCAACACCGGAGACGGCGGCGCCGCCAACCGGCTCAGCTTCATCAGCAAACGCACAGGCGACTCCGGTCGCTTCACCCTTGACACCCACGGCTTCGACCTCGGGCTCAACGTCCTGAGCGAGGGCGACGACGCGATCGTCTTCTTCGGCTCCACCAACCCAGCCCAGGGTGTCCTGCTCCAGAGCGATACCAACTCGCTCGATTCCGTGCTCACGGGCGTCACCATCGACCTGCACTCGGCCAGCACGGACCCCATCGAGCTGACCATCTCCCGCAACAACGACCAAATCGAGGGCGACGTCGAGGCGCTCGTCACCGCGTTCAACGACGTCATCGGACGCATCGACCTCCAGACACGCTACGACGATGAATCCGGCGCCCGGGGCCCCCTGCTGGGCGACGGCACCGCAATCTCCCTCCGCTCCTCGCTCTACGCCGAGATCCTCGGTCAGAACGAGGGCTTCCGCGACACCTTCAACAACCTGGCCCAGGTCGGCGTCACCGTTGGGGAGGGCGGCAAGCTCGAGTTCGACCGCGACCGCTTCCGCCAGGCCCTCGACCAGGACCCCACCGCCGTTGCCGACCTCTTTAGCAGGCGGACCATCGACCCCGACTCCGGCTCGATCAACATCGACGGCGTCATCGTCAACGACCCCGACGCCGAGACCGAGTTCACCGAGCTAGGCATCGTCGTCAAGCTCGAAGAGTTCGCCAACCGCTACATCAGCTCCATCAACGGCGTCTTCACCTCAAAGAACGACTCGCTCGATCGCCAGATCAAGATCCAGCAGGACCGGATCGAGTCGATCAACCTCAAGCTCGAGAATCGCCGGATAGTCCTCGGGCGTCAGTTCCTCGCGATGGAGCAGGCCATTGGCCAGCTCCAGACCATGAGCGCGACGCTCAACTCGATCGGATGACCGACCAAATTCAGGGGGGGGCGCCTTCAGTGGGCCTCCCGACGGGCCGATACGGACTGCGATGAGTGAGAACGAAACCGCAATCGCATACCTGACCACCCAGGTCATGTCCGCCAGCCCCGAGCAGCTGCGTCTGCTCCTGCT
>JAJDDH010000153.1 GCA_029260415.1 Phycisphaerales bacterium
GAGGGCGATGACGACGAGGGCGCCCAGGTCGTCGATGATGGCCAGCGAGACGAGGAAGACCTTGAGCGGGAGCGGCGCCCGGGCGCCCATGAGCATGAGGATGCCCAGGGCGAAGGCGATGTCGGTTGCCATGGGGACACCCCAGCCGCCGATCGAGGGCTGGCCCCAGTTGATGGCGGCGTAGATGATCGCGGGGACGACCATGCCGCCCAGGGCGGCGATGATGGGCAGGGCGGCCTTGCGTGGGCTGGCCAGCTCACCGACGAGCATCTCGCGTTTGATCTCGAGGCCGACGACGAGGAAGAAGACGGCCATGAGGGCGTCGTTGATCCAGTGGGCCATGCCGTGGGAGAGGTGGATGTTGCCGAGGTTGATGTCGAGGTGGAGGTCGTGGAAGACGTAGTGGTAGGCGTCGGCGAGGGGTGAGTTGGCCCAGACCATCGCGATGACGGTGCACAGGAGCAGGAGGAGGCCGCCGGCGGAGGAGAGGGCGAGGAAGCGTTTGAAGGGCGCCGTGAGCTTCTCGGCCGGGACGGGCGGGAGGTCGTGGGCGGCGTTGGGCACGGATTCGTCATGCATCGGTGGATCCCCTGCGGTGTGGTGCAGCGTGGGGATCGGCGATGGGCCCGGGCGACGTTGGGGCGTGGGGGGCGGCGGGCGTGAAATGGCGAAAGGTGTGCCGGTTGGCGCGGGCGTGGCGCCTGGAGCGGGGGCGCGCGTGATCGGACGCGGGCGTTATTTGCGGACGGAGGCGGGGGCGGTTGGGGTGCGCCGGCGCCATTTGTTGCTGGTGGCGGCGGGGGCGAAGGCGCCTCCGGAGGGTCGGTCGGCGCGCTCGATGGTGACGAAGGCCTCGGGGGCGACGGTGTTGACCAGGCCCAGGACCCGCTGGAGGTGTCGCCTGCGGATGACGGTGTGGGCGATCTCGACGGGGCCGTCGCGCCCGGCGCCCTCGAGGCGGGTGACGCGGTAGTCCTTGGCGCGGAGGGACTCGGCGACATTGAGCCCCGGGTCGCGGTTGATGATCTGGACGACGCGGTAGCCCAGGGCGATGCGGTCCTCGATGATCATGCCCGCGAGGGTGCCCGCGGCGAAGCCCCCGGCGTAGCAGACGAGGGCGAAGGGGTTGTCGAGGTACTTGATGACGCCGCCCACGGCCAGGGCCCAGATGAGGACCTCGAAGAACCCGAGGATCGCGGCGAGGTAGCGGTGGTTGGCGATGACCAGCACCATGCGGATGGTGCCCAGTGAGACGTCAAAGACCCGGGCGGAGAAGATCAGCGGGGGGATGTACCAGGCGATGTCCATAGGGCATGAGGCTAGTCGCGCTGGGTGCGCAAAGAAACGCCCCCGTCGGGGGCGTTCGAGATGGGGATGACGAGATCGGTCAGGCGGCCAGCAGCGAGAGCGCGTTGGCGGTGGCGCGGTTGCCAAGGACGAACGCCGACGCGGCGGCGGCGGAGAGCACACCCGTGCGCACCAGCTCAGAGGTCTCGGCGGCGAAGTCGGTGTCGCGGATGAGGGACACGGCGCTGGAGATGTTGCGGGTCGCCGCGGCATTCTGAGCGACGCTGGGCTCGACGCTGTGGGCCTGGAAGGCGCCGATGCGCCCGCGCATGGTGGCGACCTGGTCCCGCGCCGCGGCGAGGACCTGCGACGCGAGCTCGGGGTTGGTCGCCAGGTCGGCGCTGCCCCCGGAGACGACGTCGCTCAGCGAGTAGGACTCGCCGTCGATCTCGATGGCGCCCACGGAGCTCAGGGATAGCTCGTCGAGGGCGATGGAGTCCCCGGAGATGGCGATGGCGTTGGCGCCGTTGAAGAGGGACTGGCCGTTGAACTCGGCGGTCTGGGCGATGCGTGAGACGCTGTTGGCGATGGAGTCCATCTCCATCTGGTAGGCGTCGCGCTCGGCGTCGGACATGCCCGCGGTGTTGGCGGCGGCGACGGCGAGCGCGTCGCCCTCGCGCAGCAGCGCGCTCATCTCGCCCAGATACGCGTCGGCGGTGCTGGCGACGGCGTTGGCGCGGTCCAGCGATCGGGTCTCGGCCTCGAGGATCGACAGGGCGGCGCGGAGGTCCTCGGCGGCGATCAGGCCCGAGGGGTCGTCGGCGGCGCGGTTGATGCGCAGGCCCGTGGACAGGCGGAGCAGGCTCTGGGCCTGCGCGGCGGACGCGGCCGCGAACGGCTGCGCCAGGAACGGGGGGGGTGTGATGGGCGAGGTCATGTCGATCTCCCGCGGGGAAATGAGGAGCGGATCCAGCCCGAAGGGTGCGAAACGAGTGGCCAGGCGTCGAGAAAGGGCTCAGCCCGGGGCGTGGTCGGCACGATGATGCCCGGTTGAGTCGGGTATGCCGATCGCGCCGGGGGTTCTCGGACGTGCGGGTAGACTCGGGCGGGCAACAGCGGAGGGCCTGGGATGAGCGTGTGGATCTGGATCGTGGTGGGCGTGGTGCTGGCGGTTCTGGCCCTGGCGGTGTACGACCTGGTGCAGAAGCGCCACGCGATCCTGCGGAACTTCCCGGTGCTCGGGCACTTCCGGTACTGGCTCGAGGCGGTGGGGCCCGAGCTGCGTCAGTACATCGTGACGAGCAACAACGAGGAGCGCCCGTTCAGCCGCGACCAGCGGACGTGGGTGTACGCGTCGAGCAAGCTGCAGAACAACTACTTCGGGTTCGGGTCGGACAACGAGATGGAGTCCGTGCCCGGGTACATCATCCTGAAACACTCGGCGATGCCGCTGAGCGAGGCGGTCGAGGGGGAGATCGGGGGGGGCAAGCTGCACCCGATCCCGTGCGCCAAGGTGCTGGGCGGGTCGCGCGGGCGCGTCAAGGCGTTCCGCCCCGAGAGCATGGTGTATGTGAGCGCGATGAGCTTCGGGTCGCTGTCGGGCGCGGCGGTCGAGGCGCTCAACGCGGGCTGCAGGATCTCGGGCGCCCTGCACAACACGGGCGAGGGCGGCATCTCCGACCACCACCGGCACGGGGGCGAGCTGATCTGGCAGCTGGGCACGGGCTACTTCGGGGCGCGCGACGAGCACGGCAGGTTCAGCATGGACCGGTTGCTCGAGACCGTCGCCAGCGCGCCCGTCAGGGCGATCGAGATCAAGCTCAGCCAGGGCGCCAAGCCCGGGCTCGGGGGCGTGCTGCCCGCGGCCAAGATCACGGAAGAGATCTCCCGCATTCGCGGCATCCCGATGGGCGTGGATTGCATCAGCCCGCCCAACCACAGCCAGTTCCGCGACGTGGACTCGATGCTCGACTTTGTCGAGCAGATCGCGGACCGCACGGGGCTGCCCGTGGGCATCAAGTCCGCGGTGGGCGAGGAGGCGTTCTGGATCGAGCTGTGCGGGCGGATGAGCGACGGGC
>JAJDDH010000154.1 GCA_029260415.1 Phycisphaerales bacterium
GATCCATACTGACACTCGCGTCGGCGCCGACGCAAGCACCGGACTCGCTCGTGACCAACCCGCTGGTCTGGCTCGGGTTCTTCCTGGCGGTCGTCTTCCTGTTCGTCTTCATCGTCGCCGTGATCCGCTCGCTCTATAAACGCTGCCCCTCCAACCGGATCCTGGTCATCTACGGCAAGGTGGGCGCGGGCAAGGCGGCGCGCTGCAAGCACGGCGGCGGCGCCCTCATCATCCCCCTCATCCAGTCGTACGCCTACCTGACGCTCGAGCCGCTGGTCATCGACATCCCGCTCGAGGGCGCGCTCTCGCTCAACAACATCCGCGTCAATGTGCCCTCCACGTTCACGGTCGGTATCTCAACAGAGCCCGTGCTGATGAACAACGCCGCCGAGCGTCTGCTCATGCTCAGCCAGCAGGACATCCGCGAGCAGGCGCAGGACATCATCCTGGGGCAGCTCCGCCTGGTCATCGCGACCCTGTCGATCGAGGAGATCAACAAGGACCGCGAGAAGTTCATGAACCTGATCAACGAGAACGTCGCGCAGGAAGTGAACAAGATCGGCCTCGAGCTGATCAACGTGAACATCCGCGACATCACCGACGAGTCGGGGTACATCGAGGCCATCGGCAAGCGGGCCGCGGCCGAGGCGATCAACCGTGCGAAAGTAGACGTCGCCGAGCAGGAGCGTGAGGGCGCCATCGGTGAGGCCGCGGCGATCCGCCAGCGCAACGTCCGCGTCGCGCAGGAGAAGGCGCTGGCCGACCAGGGGCAGAAGGAGGCCGAGCAGCAGAAACGCGTCGCCGTCGCGACGTTCGAGGCCCAGGCGCAGGTCGGCGAGGCCGAATCCAAGCGTGACCAGGAGATCGCCATCGCGGAGCGGACCGCGGAGATGATCGCCGCGGCCAAGCGGGCCGAGCAGCTCCAGCGCATCCAGGTCGCCGACGCCGAGTCGATGGCGGTCGGGGGCGAGAACGACTCGCAGGCCCAGATCGCCGAGTCCAACGCGAAGCTGGCCGAGGTCCGCGCCGAGGCCGACCGCCGATCGGAAGTCGCGTCCGCACTGGCGCACCAGAAGATCTTCGAGGCCGAGCGTGAGCAGGAACTCGCCCGCCTGGCCAAGGAGCAGCTGGCGCCGCAGGAGATCGAGAAGAAGCGTGTCGAGATCGACGCCGAAGCCAAGGCCGAGCGTCAGCGGCGCGAAGCGCGGGGCGAGGCCGACGCGATCCTGGCCCGATATGAAGCAGAAGCCAAGGGCCTGCAGCAGGTGCTCGAGGCCAAGGCCGAGGGCTACCGCCAGCTCGTCGCGGCGTGCGCCGAGAACCCGCAGGTCGCCCCCACCCTGCTCATGATCGAGCAGCTCCCCCAGCTCGTCGAGGCGCAGGTCAAGGCGATCCAGAACCTCAAGATCGACAAGATCACCGTCTGGGACTCGGGGCGCGGGCAGACCATCGAGGGCAAGGGCGGGAGCGCACGCAGCGCCACCGCCGACTTCCTCTCGGGCATGATCGGCTCGCTCCCGCAGGTCCACGAGCTCGCAAAGCAGGCGGGCATCGAGCTGCCCGGCGCGCTGGGCAAGGTCATCGATCCCGACGAGCAGGACACACGCTTCAGCGCTGACGAAGAGCCGCCTGCGGACCGCGACGCGTAGCCGCGCCCGACATTCAAGCAAGAAACGAGGCGGCGTCCCGGAAGGGTCGCCGCCTCCGTTTGTTCTGGCGCGCGGGGGTAGCGCTAGCATCGCGCCGTGACGCCGACCGATCCACACCCGAAGTTCCCCGTCATCTGCGGCCCGACCGCGGGGGGCAAGACCGCGCTCGCCGTCGAGCTCGCCCTCGCCTACGAAGCACTCGGTCGGGGCAGCGCCGAGATCGTCAGCGCCGACGCCTACCTCATCTATCGCGGGCTCGACATCGGCACGGGCAAGCCCACGCCCGACGAGCGCCGCGGCGTCCCCCACCACCTGATCGACATCGTCGAGCCAACCGAGCGCTCCAGCGCGCATGACTGGCTCCGTGCCGCCGAGCAGACCATCGCCGACATCCGCTCTCGCGGGAACCTGCCCGTCGTCGTGGGCGGGACACACCTGTACATCCAGTCCATCCTCCACGGCATGTTCGAGGGCCCGCCCCCCGTCGAGGCGCTCCGCGAGCATCTCCGCGCGATCCCCGCGCCACTGCGCCGCGATGAGCTCGAACGCGTCGACCCCGCCGCGGCCCAGCGCATCCACCCCAGCGACGAGCGCCGCACGATCCGCGCCCTGGAGGTTTTCCGCCAGACCGGGACCCCCATCAGCGACCTGCAGACCCAGTGGGCCAGCGCCCAGCCCGACCGCTCGGATCGGGTGCTCATCGGGCTCGAGTGGGACAGCGACGCGATCAACCGGCGCATCAACGCCCGCGTCCGCCAGATGCTCGATCTGGGGCTGATCGAGGAGGCCCGGGGGCTGTGGTCCTCTGGGCGACTGGGCCCGCAGGCGGGCGAGGCCCTGGGCTACAAGCAGCTCGTGGACCACTTCGAGGGGCGGGCGTCGGAGGAGGACGCGATCGAGCGGATCAAGATCGAGACCCGCCGATTCGCGAAAAATCAGCGGACCTGGCTCAGGCGCCTCCGGGCCCAGCCCGACTCGCTCTGGCTGGACGCGGTTTCTTCGACCCCGGCCAGTCACGCGCAATCCATTGCGGACAAGCTCTTTACAACGCGGTAGCCCACCCCGACGCCGCTCGGAATGCCAGGCCCCGTATCAAGCCGTCAGGGGGAACGGCCCGAGGATGGGCCGGAGCCGCTTTCCGGAGGCCCCCGGTCCCCCCCGGCTTGACATCCCCCCGCCCCCGGGCATTGGCTCCACCCAGCACATGGCCAAGAAGACCACCAAAAAAGCCGGCCCCAAGAAGAAGACGACCAAGAAGGCCGCGGGCGCAGCCTCCAAGAAGACCGCCTCCAAGGCGGGCGCGTCCAAGAAGAAGTCCTTCAGCGGCAAGGGCCTGGGCTTCAAGGCGGGCATGGGCACGGGCAAGGACCTGGTCATCGTCGAGAGCCCGTCCAAGGCCAAGACCATTAATAAGTACCTGGGCAGCGAGTACCTCGTGCTCGCTTCTGTCGGGCACGTCCGCGACCTGCCCAGCAAGAGCGAGAAGGGCAAGAAGACCCCGGTCCCGGGCGTGGACCTGGAGAACCGCTTCAAGCCCACGTACACGATCCTCAGCGGCAAGGAAGCCGTCATCCGCGACCTGAAAAAGGCCGCGAAGGAAGTCCTGGACTCGGGCGGCAAGGTCTGGTTCGCGACGGACCTCGACCGCGAGGGTGAGGCCATCGCCTGGCACCTGGCGCAGGAGCTGGGCATCGAGGCCAGGGACGCCAAGCGCGTCATCTTCCCCGCCATCACCAAGGGCGAGATCGCCAAGGCCTTCCAACACCCCCACCCGATCGATGAGGACCGCGTCAACGCCCAGCAGGCGCGCCGGATCCTCGACCGCATCGTGGGCTACCAGGTCTCGCCCCTGCTCTGGAAGAAGGTCGCCCGCGGCCTGAGCGCCGGACGCGTGCAGAGCGTCGCCGTGCGCCTGGTCGTGGAGCGCGAGCGCGAGATCATGGCCTTCATCCCAGACGAGTACTGGAAGGTCGAGGGCTGTTTCGCGATGAGCGAAGCCGACGCCCAGAAGCTCGCCCCGCTCTGGGGCTCATTCCTTGACGAGAAGGAAGAGTCCGGTCCCCGGCGCGGCCAGGGCCCGAGCATCAAGAAGCAGAACGCCTGGCTCGGCAAGCACGGGGGCGTCCGCGGCGAGCTCGTCGAGGTCGCGGGCCAGCCCTTCGACCCCCGCGTCACCGGCGGCGACGGCGACGGCTTCGACACCCCCACAAGCCAGGACATCTCAGGGCAGATCGCCAAGGTCGTTGAGAGCGCCGGACTGAGCGACGTCACGATCGATGTCAGCGAGAACGACCGCGGCAAGGGCCCGGCGCGATGGACGCGCACGATCTCGGGCAGCGCCGACACGTCCGTGCCCTACCACGTCAAGTCGATCGAGACCAAGCGCACCACCAGCCGCCCGAGCGCGCCCTTCATCACGAGCACGATGCAGCAGGCCGCGTCGAGCCGCCTGGGCTTCGGGGCCCAGCGCACCATGCGCGCCGCCCAGGGGCTGTACGAGGGCATCGACATCCCGGGCGAGGGACCCACGGGCCTGATCACCTACATGCGGACGGACTCGACCAACGTCGCGCCAGAGGCGATCGACGCCGCACGCACGCACGTCAAGCAGACCTACGGCAACGACTACCTCCCCGACAAGCCCAACGTGTACAAGTCCTCCAACAAGGACGCGCAGGAGGCCCACGAGGCCATCCGCCCGACCGACCCGAGCCGCACGCCCGACAGCGTGAAGCGCGCCCTCAAGCCCGACCAGCTCCGCCTGTACGAGCTCATCTGGCAGCGCTTCGTCGCCAGCCAGATGACCCCCGCCAAGTGGGACGCGACGACCGTGCTCTTCGAGGGCGGGCGCGACGCCAGCGCGCAGTGCGTGTTCAAGACCAGCGGGCGCGTGCTCGTCTTCGACGGCTTCTACAAGGTCACGGGCGTGCCCGGCGCGGGCGACGAGCAGAACCTGCCACCGTTCCAAGAGAACCAGCCCCTGAGCGCCTTCGCCCTCGACGCCCAGCAGAAGTTCACCAGCCCGCCCGCGCGGTTCACCGAGGCCGGACTCATCAAGGTCCTCGAGAGCGAGGGCATCGGCCGGCCCTCGACGTACGCCTCGATCATTCAGACCATCCAGGACCGCAAGTACGTCGAGCAGCTCCAGCGCGCGTTCTACGCGACGGACCTGGGCGAGGTGGTCACCGACAAGCTCGTCGAGGCCTTCCCCCGCATCATGGAGACGGGCTACACCCGCCTCATGGAGAGCGAGCTGGACAAGGTCGAGGACGAGCACCTCGACTGGATCGAGATGCTCGAGAAGTTCTACGCCCGCTTCAGCGAGGCCCTGGAGCGCGCTCACGAAGAACTCGGGCACGCCAAGGCCGAGATCAGGCCCGCCCCCAAGGAATACCGCTGCGCCAAGTGCGACTCGGACCTGGTCTACCGCTTCGGCAAGAACGGTCGCTTCCTCTCCTGCTCGACCTACCCCGAGTGCAACTACGCCTGCCCGTGCGACCGCGAGGGGCGCCCGATGGCCGCGGAGTTCGTGGACGTGCGCTGCCCGCAGACCGGGCGACCGATGATCCGGCGCACCGGGCGGTTCGGGCCGTTCATCGCCACCTCGCGCGAGGACGACGAGCCCACGGACTTCGGGATGATCCTGAACATCGACAAGAAGGGCTTCGTCGTCGCCCCGTCCATCCCCGCCTACGAGACCGACCTGCCCTGCCCGATCTGCGAGAGCCCGCTCAATCTCCGCTCGGGCGTGCGTGGACCCTGGCTCGGGTGCTCTCGCTTCCCCAAGTGCCGCGGACGCGGGAAGTGGACCGAGCTGGACGACAAGGTGAAGGCAGAGCTGACCAAGGCGCTCGAAACGCACGAGGCGGGGCACCCGATCCCGATCATCACCCGCCTCGACGGCACGCCCCTGACCGACACCAAGGGCAAGCCCCTGCCCGACGCGCCCAAGGCCGACGAGCTGGTCCTCGACCACGACCCGAGAGCGCCCGAGCCCGCCAAGGCCGCGGGATAAAGCCATTGCAGGCGAGGCGGTGTGTGTAGAGTCACACCCGCGACATGGCCAGCAAGCTCCTCCAACGCATCGAGACGCTCTCACGCCCGCTCGTGGACAAGCTCGGGCTCCGCCCGGACTGGTACCTGACTGTCCTTGGCGCGCTCATCGGGGCCGTCACCGCCCTGGGCGCCATCGGCTTCGCCACCGCGCTCTACGGCGTCGAGCACTGGGCGGGCGAGACACGCACCCACTGGCCCCTCTGGACCCTCCCGCTCATCCCCATGCTCGGCGCCCTGATCACGGGCGTGCTCATCCACTTCTTCGCCTCCGAAGCCAAGGGGCACGGCGTCCCCCAGGTCCTGCACGCGCTCATCCGCAACAAGGGCAACATCCCCACACGCATCGGGCTGGTGAAGGTCATCGCCTCGATCTGCACCGTCGGCTCGGGCGGCTCCGCGGGCGCCGAGGGGCCCATCATCCAGATCGGCTCGACCACGGGCAGCGCCATCGGGCGAAGGCTCGGCGCGAACAAGGAGCACATGGGCACACTGGTGGCCTGCGGCGCCGCGGCGGGCATCGCCTCGATCTTCAA
The DNA here is from genome assembly GCA_029260415.1 of Phycisphaerales bacterium. Taxonomy (GTDB): domain Bacteria; phylum Planctomycetota; class Phycisphaerae; order Phycisphaerales; family UBA1924; genus JAJRXR01. The sequence continues at coordinate 6,239 of JAJDDH010000154.1, forward strand.
CGCCCCCATCGCGGGCGTCTTCTTCGCCCTCGAGATCCTCCTCCGCGATTTCTCGCTGCGCACCTTCACGCCCATCGTCATCGCCGCGGTCTTCGCCACCGCGCTCACCCAGGTCTACTACGGGCAGAACGACGCGATCTTCGCCGCCGAGCTCTTCGA
>JAJDDH010000155.1 GCA_029260415.1 Phycisphaerales bacterium
GCCCCAAGGATCCACGATTGGCGCTGTTCAACAAGAAGAAGAAAGATGACGAGGCAACCGAGGGCTCGGAGTACGTCGAGAAGGCGACCGAGTCTCCGGTTGAGGCGTTCAGCGAGAAGAAGGCCGCGGACTTCTTCAAGCACGCCAAAACCGCCCACGACTCGTACAACTACCCCTACGCGATGACGCTCTGGCTCAACGGGCTCCGCCAGTTCCCGATGAGCAAGGAGGGGCTCGAGGGCTTCCTGTCGTCGGCGATGACCTTCAACGGCACAGACCAGGACGAGAAAGCCAAGAAGAAGGCCCTGAAGGAGGCCCGTCAGGGCGTCAACGGCAAGGGGCGCCAGGGCAAGTACGTCCTGAGCCTGTTCGACTTTGGCACCAACCTGACGGACCTGGGCGCCGCGCTCAAGGCGGCTGAGAACGCCGCGGCGCTGACCTGCCGCGAGGCGGCCCAGTACATCGCGACGCACGCGTTCAAGCTGGCCGCGGCGGACCCCAAGAAGCAGAAGAAGGACGTCTACATCCGCCTGATGGACGCGTTCGAGAACATCGAGGCGTACGACCTGGCGGTGCAGGCGGGCAACTCGGCGTTGATCCTGGACCGGGCGGACGGGGAGTTGGGCAACCGGGTCCGGAACCTGGGCGCCAAGGCGACGATGAGCAAGGGCGGGTACGACGACGTGGGCGAGGAGGGCGGATTCCGCAAGAACATCCGCGACGCCGACAAGCAGCGCCAGCTCCAGGAATCCGAGCAGATCAGCAAGACGGGCGACGTGAAGGACCGGATGGTGCTCGAGGCGGAGGCGAACTACAAGGAACGCCCCGACGACGTCGGCTCCATCGAGAAGTACGGGCGGGCCCTGCGTGAGCGGGGGAAGAACACGGACGAGCTCAAGGCGATGGCGCTGTACACCAAGGCCTTCCAGGACACGGGGCAGTTCAAGTTCAGGCAGATCTCGGGCGAGATCCAGATCCGGCGCGCCCGGCGCGAGGTCTCCAAGGCCCGCCAGGCGTTCGAGGGGGCCCCGGACAACGCGGAGCTGCAGGGCAAGCTCGCGACGGCGCAGAAGGCGCTGCTGGACCTGGAGATCAGCGAGTACGCCCTCCGCGTCGAGAAGTACCCCACGGACCTGGCGATCAAGTACGAGCTGGGGCGGCGCTTCGCGCAGCAGGGCCAGCACAACGAGGCGATCGAGCAGTTCCAGCTCGCGCAGGAGGACGCCAAGATCAGGCGGCACGTCCTGCTGGCGATGGCCCACTCGTTCATCCAGCTGGGCGGATGGCTCGACGAGGCGATCGAGACCTACCGCAGCGCCTTGGACGGGCTGGCGGACGAGAAGAGCGATCTGGGGATGGAGATCCGCTACGGGCTGTTGGCCGCCCTGCACCAGAAGGGCGAGGCCAACCGCGACCTGACGGCGGCGGAAGAGGCCGACAAGCTGGCCGCGGGCCTCGCGATCCAGAGCTTCGGGTTCAAGGACATCCGCGAGCGGCGCGAGACGATCAAGGCGCTCATCACCGCCCTCAAGAGCGAGGGCTGAGTGGTGTTCGGGCGACGCCCGGGCCCCGTGGCGATCATCCCGGCCCGGCTCGGCTCCACGAGGCTGCCGCGCAAGGCGCTGCTGGATGAGACGGGCACGCCCCTGGTGGTCCATGTCTGCCAGCGTGCGGCCCAGGCGGAGCAGATCGAGCGGGTCGTCGTCGCGACGGACAGCGAGGAGATCGCCCGGGCGGTCCGCGCGGGCGGGTTCGAGGCGGTCATGACCAGCCCGGAGCACGTGAACGGGACGAGCCGGCTTGTCGAGGCGGCGGGGATCCTCGGGCTGAAGCGGCAGGGCCTGGTTGTGAACGTGCAGGGCGATGAGCCGGAGATCGAGGGCGAAGTCATCGACGGGGCGGTCGAGGCGGCGGGGCTGGAGCGTGTGAACCCCTGGGACTCCGAGTCCGGGGCAACACCGGCCGCGGTGGGCACGGTCGCGAGCCCGATCCGGGATGAATCAGATGCAGCCAACGCCAACGTCGTGAAGGTGGCGTTGGGCGTGCCAGACACGCAGACGCGGGTGGCGTCGGCGCTGTACTTCAGCCGCGCACCGATCCCGCACGATCGGGACGGGCTGGGCGGGACCGCCCGCTACCGCCATGTCGGCATCTACGCCTACAGCGTGGGCGCCTTGGTGCGCTACCCGGAACTGGGCGAAACACCCTGCGAGCGGAGCGAACGCCTCGAGCAGCTCCGCTGGCTGGAGCACGGCTACCCGATCGCGGTTGCGATCCGAGAATCGTCGCACGCGGGGATCGACACGCCCGAGCAGTACCGGGCGTTTGTTGAGCGTTGGCGGGCGGGCCAGGGCTGATCGGGCGGATCCCTGGCGGTCGCGGTTTGTCCTCGGCGCGAGTTCTGGTACGATTGGATATGCCCCAGACACTCGATGAGTTCGACGCCGCGTCTTTGGATCTGATCGGGGGTCGCTCACGCGGACGACGCCCGATCGAGGTCCCCACCCCCGACGACTCGCCGGGCGGCGATGAGTCAGGCGGGATGGACCTGCTGGCGGCGGCCGGGGCGGCCCCGTCGGCGAGCGAGTCCTACTCACCGATCCCCGACGGGTACCGCAAGGGGCAGCACAAGTACGTCGCGGTCCTCGGGACGGTCATGTCCGGGCTGGGCAAGGGCATCTTTGCGTCGAGCATGGCCAAGGTCCTCAAGGACAAGGGCCTGCGGGTCGCCCCGATCAAGATGGAGGGGTTCCTCAACATCGACGCGGGCACGCTCAACCCGTACCGGCACGGCGAGGTCTTCGTCCTGGACGACGGCACCGAGTGCGACATGGACCTGGGCACCTACGAGCGGATGCTCGACCAGAACCTCACGCGGCGCAACTTCGTGACCTCGGGGCGGATTTATTCAGAGATTCTCGACCGCGAGCGCCAGGGCGTGTACCTGGGGCGGGACGTGCAGATGATCCCGCACGTGACGGGCGAGGTGAAGCGCAAGCTCCGGGAGCTGGCGATCCGCGGCGACGGGGAGGGGCCCGCGGACGTCGTGTTCATCGAGGTCGGCGGAACGGTGGGCGACTACGAGAACGGGTTCTACATCGAGGCGTTGCGTGAGCTGGCGTTCGAGGAGGGGCCCGGGTCGGTCTGCTTCGTGGCGCTGACGTACGTCATCGAGCCCAAGACGCTGGGCGAGCAGAAGTCCAAGGCGGCGCAGCTGGGCATCAAGCGGCTGCTGGAGGCGGGGATCCAGCCGCACATGATCGCGTGCCGGAGCTCGAACCCGGCGCAGCGGAAGGTGATGGAAAAAATCGCGATGTTCTCGAACGTGCCGCTGCGGCGCGTGTTCTCGATGCACGACCGGGAGAGCATCTACACGATTCCCGACGACATGCGGAGCGAGGGGCTGGACCGCGAGGTGCTCAGCGTGCTGTCGCTGCACGACCGGGTCGATACGCGACACGAGGATCAGGCCCGGCGCGCGTGGGCGGACTTTGAGCGGAAGCTCACGGGCGAGCGCAGCCGCGAGGTGACCATCGGGATCACGGGCAAGTACGCCGAGCTGCGCGACGCGTACGCGTCGATCGAGAAGGCGGTCGAGCACTGTTCGGTGCACCTGGACTGCCACGTCAACCAGCGCTGGATCGAGACGACCGAGATCAGCGACGCGAACGTGGACGAGCAGCTCGCGGGGCTCGACGGGGTGATCGTGCCCGGCGGGTTCGGCTCACGCGGGGTGGACGGCAAGATCGCGTGCGTGAAGTACTGCCGCGAGAACGGCGTGCCCTACCTGGGCATCTGCCTCGGGTTCCAGGTCGCGGTGATCGAGTTCGCCCGCAACGTGCTGGGTCTGGCTGACGCGTCGAGCACGGAGTTCGACCCGACGTGCGACACACCGGTGATCTCGGAGCTGCCCGACCAGAAGAAGATCGAGGGCCTGGGCGGGACGATGCGCCTGGGAGCGCAGGACGTGAAGATCACGCCCGGGTCGCTGGCGCACTTCCTGACCGGTGGGCGGACGAGCATCCGCGAGCGGTTCAGGCATCGCTACGAGGTCGACCCGACGTTTATCGAGCGGCTCGAGTCGCGCGGGATGGTGTTCTCCGGGAGGCACCCGGAGCAGCCAATCATGCAGATCCTAGAGCTGCGCTCGTCGGCGCCCGCGCAGGACGAGGGCGAGCCCGTGTCGATCACGCACCCGTACTTCATCGGCGCCCAGTTCCACCCGGAGCTGACGGGGCGCCCGCTCAAGCCCCAGCCGCTGTTCATGGGGCTGGTCGCCGCGGCGATCCGCGCGCGGTACGAGACGCAGGACCCGGACCGCTGGGCGCAGATGCGCCGGGACCCGGACCTGAGCCGCTGGCTCAACTCGCCCAGCTCCACGCAGCAGCGGGTCTAAATCGCGCCCTCGGGCGCCCGTTCGAGCGAGCGCGCCGCGTGGAGCAGGATGCACGCGCTCAGGCGATCGGGACGGCCCATCGCGACCTGGCAGCTGTGCAGTTGGGTCTGGGCGTGGATCAGCGCGGCGTCGCGCTCGCTGGGGTCCGGCGCCGACCTGGCCAATCGGACGAAGACATGGATGGCCCAGGGGTGGTTGGTCGCATTGTCGGGCTGGAGCTCGCGCAGGTGCCAGAGCGCGGCGTCGGCGCCGCGCCGCGAGAGCAACGCATCGCCCGTCCGGATGGCGATCTCTGCAAGCGCGTGCAGCGCGCACAGCTCACGCTCCGTGCGCACCTCGATCGCGGTCTGGTCGTCCGGATCGTGCAGGAGCGGACCGCCCTGCGCTCGGATCCGGACGCCGGCGAGCGGGTCGTGCGAGTGCAGCAGCCACCAGAGCGCGTCGTCGGCGCCCATCTCCTCGGGGGGCGGGCCCGGGGAGACGTCGAGCAGGTCCGCCAGGAAGGGCGTGACGACGCTTGGGCGGGCGGACATCTCGTCGCGGAACGCACGCAGGAATGCGAGCTTCTCGTCGTCCCCGGTGGCGTGGCTGATCGGGTCTGCGGCGAGCACAGGCGTCGCCAGCGCCCGGAGGATTTCGGCCCATCGGGCTGGTTGGGCGGTCGCATGCACGCGGCATGGTATCGGGCGGCGCCGCGGGAGTTCTCGGACGGGCGGGCGGTGGATGGTCGACTCTGCGGGAGAGTCCGGGGCTCAGGGGCGCGTTTCGCGCCTCCGGGTTCTTTGTCACCAACCGGGTGCTGGGCCGGACCGAAAGCGTGGGGGGCGCCTGTCTGCTGGGCGAGGAGTGCTGCGATTGAGCGGTGAAACAACCATGATTGACATGCAAGCGACCGCGTCTCCTCCGCCCGCGGGCCCGAACGCGGTCGATCCTTCCGCGCCCCCGCTGACCGGGCGGATGCTGGGTGTGGAGGGCGGCATCCCCAGGGCGGCGGCGCCCGTCCCGCAGGACAGCCCCGCGGCGGCGCCCGCGGAGCCCGCCCCGGAGGTGAGCATCCCGGATGCCGCGAGCCGCCCGTTCAGCGCCGAGATCGACGCGTGCGAGATCGACGATCGTGGACGCCCGGAGACGGTGTGGACCGCCCGGGCGAGGGAACTGGGACGCAGCCGGCTGGTGTTCCTGTCGCGCCGGATGTGCTACCCCGGTCGGCGCCTGCTCGTGATGATCCATCTGATCGATCACCGTCCCGCCCCGCTGCACGGGCTCGTCCAGACGTGCGAGTACGAGGCGGACGGCCTGTACCGGGTCGAGCTGCGTCTCCTGCCCATGCCCGATGACGAGCGTCTTCGCGAGTGGGTGGACTCGATCGCTGCACGCCGCTGAACGGGTCGCCCTTGACTCGGGCCGACCGCGGGCGACGCTTGAGGCGATGCTCATTGCCCAGAATCCAGACGAGCTGACCCCGGGCGGGTGCGTGATCGTCCCGACGATGGGCGGGCTGCACGCGGGCCACCTGGAGCTGGTCCGGCGCGGGGTCGAGGCGGCGCGAGAGCGTGGCCTGCCAGGCGGGTGTGTTGTAAGCGTCTTCGTCAACCCGACGCAGTTCGACGAGGCGTACGACTACGAGCGGTACCCGCGGATGGTGGAGCAGGACGCGGCGATGTGCGCCGAGGTGGGCGCCGACGCGGTGTTCGCTCCGAGCGTGGAGACGGTGTACCCGACGCCCGCGTTCAGGCGCGACCCGGTGATGCCGCAGGTGGCGTACGAGCCAAAGCTCGAGGACGCGGCCCGGCGCGGACACTTCGCGGGGGTCTGCCTCGTGTGCCAGCGCCTGTTCGAGCTGGTCGACGCCCGGGCGGCGGTGTTCGGCGAGAAAGACTGGCAGCAGCTCCAGAGCGTGACGGCGATGGTGCGGATGCTGCGGAGCCCGACACGGATCATCGCGGCGCCGACCGAGCGCGACACGGACGGGCTGGCGATGAGCAGCCGCAACCGGTTCCTGAGCGATGAGGACCGGGAGCAGGGGTTGGCGCTGAGTCGGGGCCTGCTCGCGGCTGGGCGCCAGGCGACACCCGGGGCGGGCGAGGCGGTGCTGCGCCGGGTGCTCAACGACGCGGGCGTCGTCCCGGACTACGCGGCGATCCGTGAGGCGAGCACCCTGATGCCACCGCCCGAGGGAACCCGGATCGAGGACGTCACGTGGCGTGCGGTGGTCGCGGGGCGGGTGGGGAGCGTGCGTCTGCTGGACAACATGCCCTGGCCGCTCGCGGGCGACGCGGGCGCGGGCTCGCGGGGCTAAGGTAGCCTCCGCCTCCGACTGTGGAGGATCGAAGGAGACCCCCGTGCTCAAGAGCCCGCTGCACCAGTTTCACCTCGACCACGGCGCCCAGATGGTGGAGTACGCCGGGTGGGAGATGCCCATCCGCTACGCCGGGATCCGCGAGGAGCACGAGCAGAC
>JAJDDH010000156.1 GCA_029260415.1 Phycisphaerales bacterium
TTTTCGTCCCGTGAGGAGGATTCAGAACATGCCGACCGCCAGCGCACACTCGATCGATCTCTCGCCCGCCCGGGCCCTGACCAACCCGTCCACGGCCGAGCTGATCGAGCGGGCGCTGGAGCGGGGCGAGGGACGCTTCGCCGACAACGGCGCGCTCGTGGTCATGACGGGCGACCGCACGGGGCGTTCCCCCACCGACAAGTGGCTCGAGGACACCGCGGGCATCCACGACAACATCTGGTGGGGCAAGGTCAACCAGCCCATCAGCCCCGAGCAGTTCGACATCGCCCACCGCATCGCGACCGAGCACATGAACTCGCTCGACGAGGTCTTTGTCTTTGACGGCTTCGCGGGTGCGGACATCGATCACCGCCTGGGCGTGCGCGTCGTGACGCAGCTCGCCTGGCACGCGTTGTTCGCCGAGACGCTGTTCATCAAGCCCGGCAGCGCGTCGGACGCGGGCGACGGGTCGTGGAAGCAGGACTGGACCGTGATCAACGCGGGCTGTCACAGGCTGACCGACGAGCAGCAGAAAGAGCTGGGCCTGGACTCGCCCATCCTCATCGCGCAGAGCCTGGAGAAGAAGACAGTCGTCATCCTCGGCACGCAGTACGCCGGAGAGATGAAGAAGGGCATCTTCTACGCGATGAACTACGACATGCCCGACGAGGGCGTGTTCCCCATGCACTGCAGCGCCAACATCGACAAGGATGACCCGACCAACGTCGCGCTGTTCTTCGGGCTCTCGGGCACTGGCAAGACGACCCTGTCGGCCGACCCGGACCGCTCGCTCATCGGCGACGACGAGCACGGCTGGGGCCCCAAGGGCGTCTTCAACTTCGAGGGCGGGTGCTACGCCAAGTGCATCAACCTCACCCGCGAGGGCGAGCCCCAGATCTGGGACGCCATGCGCTTCGGCTCGGTCCTCGAGAACGTCGTCATGGACGAACACTCCCGCGTCGTGGACTTCACCGACGACTCGGTCACCCAGAACACCCGCGTGACGTACCCGGTGGACTACATCCCCGGCGCGATGATCCCCAGCGTGGGCGGGCACCCCAAGAACGTGATCTTCCTGACCGCCGACGCGTTCGGCGTCGTCCCCCCCGTGTCAAAGCTCACCCCCGAGCAGGCGATGTACTACTTCGTCAACGGGTACACCTCCAAGCTCGCGGGCACCGAGGCGGGCGTCACCGAGCCCGTGCCCAACTTCAGCCCCTGCTTCGGCGGGCCCTTCATGCCCAGGCGCCCCAGCGCGTACGCCGCCATGCTCTCCGAGCGCATCCAGCAGCACGGCGCCAACGTCTGGCTGCTCAACACCGGCTGGACCGGGGGCCCCTACGGCACCGGGCACCGCTTCGGGCTCGCCTACACCCGCGCCATGGTCACCGCGATCCTCAGCGGCTCGCTCGCGGAAGCCGACTACGAGACCGAGCCCTTCTTCGGGCTCGCCATCCCCAAGAGCGTCCCGGGCGTGCCCGATGAGGTGCTCTCCCCCGAGAACACCTGGGGCGACAAGGACGCGTACAAGGCCCACGCGACCAAGCTGGCGAAGATGTTCCGCGAGAACGACAAGAAGTTCGACAGCATGACCGACGAGGTCCGGGCGGCGGGGCCGCGGGTCTAACGCGGGGGCTTGTCGAAGCGCACCGTGCCGCTCGCGTCGCCAAGCGCCGCGTTCGCGTCAACCGAGGTCCGGATCGTCAGCCCCTGGTGATCGTCCATCCGCATCATCGGGCGTTTCTTGTTGACGCTGCCCATCACCCAGCCCTCGCTGAGCATGCCCTCGAGCGCTTGCATGCACCGGTACGCGTGCGTCTCGCCCGAGACCTGGGCGCCGGGCGTGGTGTTCCCCGCGTGCACGAGCATGTTCCAGAGCGTGACCAGGTCCGACTCCATCTGTAGGGCGCGAACCATCGCGCCCAGCGTGCCCGTGACCGGGAGTTCGAGCCCGCCCCTGCGGTAGCACGGGACGCGGTGCACGCGCCCCTCGTGGTACTCCGCCGCGTAACCCTGCTCCGCGTTGGCCAGATTGAGCCTAAACGTGTTGTGCTTGAGGATGCTGTAGCCCGCGTCCTTGCCCGAGAAGAGCTTGATGAGCTTCTTGGTCGTCGCCAGATCGAACGAGCCCAGGGCCGCGAAGCCCGGGGTGTTGTTCGAGAACCCGCCCTGGGCGAGCCAGCGCCACGACTGGTTGGGCGTCAGACGCAGGCCCGAGTCCTTGGCGATGGACTGGCAGTGCTCCTGCAGGTCCGTGAAGCACCCGTTGGCGGCGTACCAGTACTCCGCGAACCGGATGTGCTGCCCGATGTTCCGTCGTCCCTTCTCGTCGTAGCAGCGACGCAGCCAGTCGGGGTCCTGCTCGCCCCGCTCGAGCTCGAGGATGGAGTACGCGACCTCGCGCGCGGTCCCGTGGGCCAGGGTCATGCCGGCGGAGAGGATGGGGTCGGCAAAGCCCGCGGCCTCGCCGCAGATCCACCAGTTCTCACCCGCGATGCGGTCGGCCAGGTGCGACCAGTTCTTCGTGGTCAGCGCCGTTTCGCCGGAGCTGCACGTCGCGTCGCGCAGCAGCGAGGTGATCAGCGGCTCGTCGTCGATGGCTTTGCGGAGCATCTCGGTCGGGCTGCGCGGGCTCTGCGCGGCGTAGTCCGCCGGGCAGACGAGCCCGACCGAGGCGCGATCAGGCCCGAGTGGGATGAACCACATCCAGCCGTAGTCGAGCGAGCGGACCTGGATGCGCGTGCCGCCGACGCCGATCTCGATGGCCCACCTGGCGTTGTCGTAGTACGACCAGAACGCGACGTTGCGGAGCCCGGGCGGTGCGACGCTGTCGATGCCCATCGCGCGCCGGATCAGCCCCGCGTGCCCGGAGGCGTCGATGTACTGACGCCCGATGAGCGTCTCGCCCGAGTCGAGCTCGAGCCCGGTGACCCGGTCGCCCTCGCGCCGGACGCGCCGTACATGCGCGCCCTCGCGGACCTGAACACCACAGGTCTCTGCGTGTCGCAGCAGGATCTCGTCGTAGATCGACCGCTCGACCTGGAAGGCGGTGTAGCGGCGCTGGCCCTCGAACCGGCCCGGGCGGGGCTCGTCGACGAACGACTCGGTGGGGAAGAAGTCGAACTCCCACTGCTCGCGGTCGCGTCCCCAGGTGAACGAGGCGCCGAGCTTGATCGGGAAGTTGGCGCCCTCGACCTTGTCCCACACGCCCATCTCGTCGAGGATTGGGCCGATGACGGGCAGCTGCGATTCGCCGATGTGCTCGCGCGGGAAGGCCGCCTTCTCGAGAATCAGCACCGAGAGGCCCGGGTTGTGCTTGCGCAGCAGCGTCGCGGCGGTGGTCCCCGCGGGCCCGCCCCCGACGACGATGACGTCATGCACGCTTGGCTCGGCGCTGGCTATCCTCTGTCTCCTCGGCGGATTCCGACCATTCCCGTGCCCGCAGAGCCACCTTATCAACGCCCGGCTCGATCGCACAACACCTCTATCGAGGGGGGGACGCCCTCCCAGGAACGATGGCAACATGACCACCCGCACCCCAACCGTCGGCGGCAACTGGAAGATGAACCTCGACCGCGAGGGGGCGACGGCGCTGGCGCGCGATGTCTGCTCGCGCCTGGGCGACGCCCCGGGCGTCGAGGTCGCGGTCTTCGTGCCCTTCCCCTACCTGCTCGAGGTCGGGCGGGTGATCGCGGATTCGGGCGCCGCGGTGCGCCTGGGCGCCCAGGACCTGTCCGATCAGGACAACGGCGCGTTCACGGGCGAGGTCTCCGCGGCCATGCTCCTCGACTGCGGCGTCAAGACCGTCCTTACCGGGCACTCCGAGCGACGGCACGTCATCGGAGAGACCGACCAGCTCGTCGGCGCCAAGACCCGCAAGGCCCTGGACTCGGGCCTGGACGTGATCCTGTGCGTGGGCGAGACGATCGAGCAGCGGAAGGCCAATGAGACCGACAGCGTCAACGAGCGACAGATCCGCGCCGGGCTCGAGGGCGTCTCCCCGGGCGACATGGCCCGGGTGACGATCGCCTACGAGCCCGTCTGGGCGATCGGCACGGGCCTGACGGCGACCCCCGCCGACGCCCAGGACGCTCACGCCAAGATCCGGGCCCTGCTGGGGTCGATGTACTCGTCGGTGCTGGCTGAGGAGACCCGGATCCAGTACGGCGGGTCGATGAAGCCGGGCAACGCGCCCGAGCTGATGGCCCAGGCGGACATCGACGGCGGGCTGATCGGGGGCGCCTCGCTCAAGGGCGAGGATTTCCGGGCCATCGTCGAGGCCGCGAGATAGCGGGAAGCCCCTGCGGGATCTGCGGTTGAGGGGCCTAGGATTGCCCTCGCGCCGCGGGGTGAGCCCCGCGTAGAGCTTGATTCTGCGGAGATCCGACCGATGGTGCTGACCCTGGGCATGGCTCCGATTGCCATTAACTTGATGGTGGCTCTGTTCCTGCTCGTCTGTGTCGTGCTGATCCTGACGGT
>JAJDDH010000157.1 GCA_029260415.1 Phycisphaerales bacterium
GGCTCGGCGAACCTTGATCGCTACATCCAGCAGAACAAGGACCGCCTGGGCGCGACGGACGTGTGCGTGATCTCCGACACGGGCATGCTCGGGCGCGGGCGCCCCGCGATCACCTACGGCGTGCGCGGGCTGGCGTACACCGAGGTGGTGCTGCACGGGCCCGACCAGGACCTGCACTCGGGGCTGTGGGGGGGCAAGGCGCCCAACCCGATCAACGAGCTGACCAGGGTCCTGGCGCAGCTCTGGGACGATGACCGACGCGTGACGCTGCCCGGGTTCTATGACCGGGTGCGTGAGCTGACCGACGGCGAGCGCGCCGAGTGGCGGGGCCTGGGCGTAGATGACGCCGCGGCACTGCGGGGGATCGGGCTCCCGCCCGAGGCGTCGGTCGGTGAACGCGGGTTCACCCCGACCGAGCGGGAGTGGGGGCGCCCGACGTGCGACATCAACGGCATCTGGGGCGGGTACACCGGCGCGGGCGCCAAGACGGTCATCCCGTCGCACGCGTCGGCCAAGGTCAGCTTCCGCCTTGTCGCGGACCAGGAGCCCGAGGCGATCACGGCGTCGTTCTTCGATTGGGTTCGAGAGCGGACGCCCCCGGGCTGCCGGTGGGAGCTGATCGACCACTCGGGCGGCCCACCGGCGACGGTCGCGACCGACTCGGAGGCGCTGCGGGCCGCGGCGGGCGCGATCGAGCGGGCCTGCGGCGTGGCGCCGGCGATGATCAAGAGCGGCGGTTCAATCCCGGTCGCGGGGATGCTCAAGGAGCACTTGGGCCTCGAGACCATCTTCATGGGCTTCGGGCTTGAGGACGACAGGATGCACTCGCCCAACGAGAAGTTCGAGCTCGAGTGCTTCAGGATGGGCGCCCGCTCGCACGCGTGCCTGGTCGAAGCGTTGCAAGGGCTGGGGGGCTAGTCGAGCACGTCGAACTCGCCGGGCGCCGCGTCGTCGTCGAGGCCCGCCATGTGGTCGAGCTTCGCACGGGCGCTCTGGACGAGCAGGTCATGAATCTCGGTCTCATCCCGGACGAGGACCGCGACGGCTCGGAGCATCTCGACCACGCCCAGGAGGGCGAGGCCCGCCATCGCGAGCAGCAGCAGCGGGGGCAGGTCCTGCATCCGGGCTGCATCGACCTTGGACCCGGGCGACTTGAACCAACGTAGACTCTTCGGACCCCGATCCGGGGCATGGAGACCCCGTTCTCGGCATGAACAGGCTGTACCGCATCTCGCCCGCTCGCGTGCTGATCCTCCTGCTGTGGGCGGCGCTGCTGACGCCGTGGATCGCGTCCGCCTCGGCGCAGGACGCTGGCGATGGTGTCGGGGAGATCGACCTGCGGGTCGAGCGGTTTGGCCCGGGCAACGTGTGCCGCCAGGGCGAGTGGGTCGGGCTGTACGTCGCGGTCGATGACCGGGGCCTGGAGCAGCGTGAGATCGTCCTCCGCCTGCAGGGTCGGGACGCGGACGGCGACCGCCCCCTGTACGACACGGTCGTCACGAGCAACCCGGGGACGCGCCAGGCGTTCTGGCTCTACACGCGCCTGCCCTTTCGATTCGATCAGAGCGATTCGCTGGGCGTGAGCGTCTGGGGCGCGGAGGCTGCGCGCGGGAGCGACCAGGACGGGGCGCTGGCCTACCGGGCGACGCGCCAGCTCGCGTACGCGGATGTCCGCCCGTCGCGCGTGCTGCCCAAGACGGAATCGATGATCGGTGTGCTCGGGCCCTGGCACTTCGGGCTCGGGGCGTACGGCATCGCCGCGCAGCAATCGAGCGACCATCCCGCGACCGGGCACGAGCTGACGAGAATCATCACGGGCCTTGAGCACGCGGAGATCCCGCACCGCTACCAGGGGCTGGTGCAGTTCGATGCGCTGGTCTGGGGCGCGGCCCGGCGCGAGGCCGACCCGCTGCGCCTGAGCACGGATCAGGCCCGCGCCATCCGCGAGTGGGTCACGCGCGGGGGGCACCTGATCATCGTGCTGCCCACGGTCGGGCAGGAGTGGCTGAGCAGCGGCAACCCGCTGGCGGGCCTGCTCCCGAGCTCGCTGCCAGGAGAGCTGCGCGAGGGCGTGGATCTGAACGAGCTGTCGGCCCTGCTGACGCGCGATGCGAGCGTGACGCTGCCCACTAGCGCGTCCGTGCGTGTGTTCGAGCCCGATGCGGACGCGCCGCCCGGGAGCGCGGTGCGGGTGCTCGACGGGCCCGGGGGCGAGTGCCTGGTCGCGCGCCGGATCGTGGGGGCGGGCGCCGTGAGCGTGATCGGGATCGATCTGTCGGAGCCGGCGCTGGTGAGCGAGGGGCTGCCCGATCCGGATCAGTTCTGGCACCGAGTCCTCGGGCGGCGGGGTGTGCTGGACCCGAACTCGATCGTGGCCAAGCGGGGCGCCAACGCCCAGCGGGCGCGCCGGTCGTTCGACGCGGACATCCCCAACGAGATCGCCAAGTCCGGGCGGGCGTACGTGGGGGTGCTGCTGGGGTTTGTCGTGTTCGCGCTGTACTGGGTGATCGCGGGGCCCGGGGGCTTCGGGCTGCTGGCCCGCGCCAAGAAGAAGCAGCACGCGTGGGTCGCGTTTGTCGCCGCGATCGGGGTGTTCACCGCGATCGCGTGGACTGGGGCGACGCTGATCCGCCCCAAGCGGGTTGAGGCGGTGCACCTGACATACCTGCACGAGGTCGATGGGCAGGGCGTGCAGCGGGCGCGGACTTGGGCGAGCGTGCTGATCCCCAGCTACGGCGACGCGACGATCTCGCTCGCGGAGGAGCCCGACGTGCCCGCGAGTCAGCGGATGACGGGGCTGGTCAGCCCGTGGGAGCCGCCGGCGAGCGACGTGATCACGCAGGCGTCGTTCCCGGACAACCGGGCGTACCGGGTGGACGCCCGCTCGCCCGATGCGATGCGCGTGCCCACGCGGTCCACGGTCAAGCAGATCCGCGCCGACTGGAGCGGGGCGGCGCGCTGGAGCACGATCGAGGCGCTGCGCGACCCGGGCCAGATCGGCGACACCCTGATCTCGCTGGGCGAGGGGCGTGTCGTCTACGGGCGCCTGGCGCACGCGCTTCCGGGGGACCTGGAAGATGTCGTCATCCTCATCGTGAGCCGCCAGCGGTCGATCCCCAGCCCGGGGGCCGTCATCGGTGACATCGCGGTGAGCGTTGTCACCGCCTACCGGCTGACTTCTGCGTGGGGCGCGGGTGAGGCCAACGCGTTGTCGCTCGAGTCTGTCACGTCGCGGGAGGCGGGGCTCCAGACGTCGTTCGAGATCTACGCCGAGCGGCTCCTGAAGGCGGGCAAGCTCGTCACGGCGGATCTTGGCCCGTCGCGATCGGGCAGTGTCAGCGATCGGCTCACCGCGGCGCTGTTGTTCCCGCAGCTGGCGCCGCCGGCGTACAGCTCCAATACCGCGGGCGCGGACCTGGCCCAGCGGTCCGAGACGCACGGGCTGGACCTGGGGCACTGGTTCACGCAGCCGTGCGTGATCGTGATCGGGCATCTGACGCAGACCGAGTCGAAGGAACTGCCCGTTCCGCTTGAGGTCAACGGGCGCCCGGCGCGAGCCGGGGGCGGACGGACGGTGGTCTCCTGGGTCTACCCTCTGCCCGACGCCCCGCCCGAGTTCCGGCTCGTGGACACCGAACCGCTCGACGAGCCCAGCGCGCCGACGAACGCGCCTTGACCGGAAGGGATCCGCTCTGTGCCGATGATCGAGACTGTCAACCTGACGAAGCGCTACGCGGACCTGGTGGCGCTGGACAATCTCAACCTCACGATCAACGAGGGTGATTGCTTCGGGTTCATCGGGCCCAACGGCGCGGGCAAAACAACCACGATCAAGATCCTCGCGACCCTGCTCAAGCCCTCGAGCGGGCAGGCGCAGATCGGCGGGCTGACCGTCGGCTACCAGAACCGCCAGATCCGCCCGCTGATCGGGTACGTCCCGGACTTCATGGGCGCGTACGAGGACATGGTCGTCACGGAGTACCTCGAGTTCTTCGCGGCCGCGTACAACATCCACGGGCAGCAGCGCAAGAAGGTCGTGCAGGACGTGCTGGAACTGACCGACCTGAGCTACAAGGCCGCGGCTGAGGTGACAAGCCTGTCGCGGGGCATGCAGCAGCGTCTGTCGATCGCGCGGGTCCTGCTGCACGACCCGAAGGTGCTGCTGATGGACGAGCCCGCGTCGGGTCTGGACCCGCGCGCCCGCATCGAGATCCGCGAGCTGCTCAAGGAGCTCAAGCGGATGGGCAAGACGATCCTGATCTCAAGCCACATCCTGCACGAGCTGGCGGAGCTGTGCAACGTGGTGGGCATCATCGAGCGGGGGCAGCTGCTGTTCTCCGGGACGGTCGACGAGATCCTGCGCAAGGCCCGGGTGGGGCACGTGGTGCAGGTGGGGGTGATGGAGCGGACGGAGCAGGCCGCCGAGGTGCTGGCCAGGGCGCCCGGGGTGGAGAAGGTGGGAGTGGTGGACGACCCGAGCCTGGGCAACGGGGGGCGAATCATCCACGTGAGCATCGACGAGTCCAAGGGCGCCTCCGCCTCGGACCTGCCCAACATCCTCATCAACCAGGGCTACCGCCTGACCCACTTCCAAGAGGAGGCGGTGAACCTCGAAACCGCCTTCATGCGCCTGACCAAGGGCCTCGTGCAGTAGCCCGGGCGAACTGGTCAACCGAAACCCGGGCTGGGCGGTAGGATGGGTGTCCCCGAACGAGGAGGTTCCCCGATGTCTATGCGCCCGGTCGCCGCTGTGTTTCTCGCCCTGATCGCTCCAATCGCCCTTGCGGCCCCGCCCGTGACCGAGGCCAGGCCCGTCACGGACACGATCCACGGCGTCGAACTGACCGACCCGTTCCGCTGGCTCGAGGGCGACAACGCCGACCCGGCGCAGATGGGCAAGCTCAGCGACGAGGTCGCTGGCTGGACCGACGATCAGAACGCGTACACCCGCGGCGTGCTGGACAACCTGCCCGGGCGGCGGGCGCTCGAGTCCCGCCTGCGCGAGCTGATGGAGGTCGGCACCGTCAGCGCCCCGACCATGGCGGGCGACCGCTACTTCTTCTCGAAGCGTGAGGGCGCGCAGGCGCAGGGGATCATCTACGTCAAGGAGGGCGCCGAAGGCGAGCCCCGCGAGCTGATCGACCCGAACACGCTCGACGAGACGGGGCTGACCACGGTCTCGTGGTACAGGCCCAACCACGACGGGTCGCTGCTGGCGTTCGGG
>JAJDDH010000158.1 GCA_029260415.1 Phycisphaerales bacterium
TCGTTGGCGCTGGAGCCGATGTCCAGAGCGTGCACGACGCGGTCGGCCAGGGCGACGACGGCGATGGCGTTGGCGTGCTTGGGGCTGGCCGAGCGGATGTTGCTCATCGACAGGTGGTGGTAGACGATCGGATCGATCAGCTCGCGGGGCATCCCCCAGTGGCGGAGGGTCTCCTGGGCCACCTCGGCGTGGGTCATCAGCAGCATGCGTTTCTCGAGCTGCTCGAGCGGGAGCGAGAGGGTCCTGGCCTGCTGCGCGACCGCGGCGTACTCGTCGGGGATCGCCTCGGCCAGCAGGATGCGCCCGATGTCGTGGAGCAGCCCGATCGTGAATGCCTCGTCAGGCTCGATCTCGCGGGTCTGGCGCGCGAGCTCGGCGGCGGTGATGGCGACGGCGATGGCGTGCTCCCAGAAGAGCCCGGGCGAGAAGCCCGGCAGCGCGGTCACGGCTGAGAGCTGGTCGATGATCCCGATGTTGGTCACGGCCTGCGAGATGGACTCGGTCCCGATGCGCACGACCGCGTCCTTGACGCTGGTGACGGGGTCCCCGCGGGTGTAGGCGCTCGAGTTGGCGAGCTTGATCACCTTGAGCGCGATGGCGTGATCGACGCGCACGGCCTTGACCAGCGCGGCGGTGGACGTCTCCTTCCGTCCGGCCAGACGCATCACGTTGGCAACCGCGGGGGAGATGGCGCGCAGCTCACTGACCTCCTGGACACGCGTGACCAGGTCCTTGCGGGCGATGATCGGCTTGAGCTCCTTGAGGCTCTGCACCGCGTCGGCGGTGGTCGGGTGGCTCACGCGGGACGGCGGCTCGCCCTCGGTCGCGTCGCTGGGCGTCGAGTCGGGCGTGTCCGCTGGATCTTCGTCGCCGATCGGGCGCGGGTGGCTCTTGGACGCGTTGGCGTAGCGCTTGAAGAACGCGTCGATCGTGAAGTTGGACTTGAGCAGGCAGTGGGAGACGCCCAGCTCGACGAGGCGGAGGATCACGCTCTTGTCCTTGGCGTGGGTCAGCACGAGCAGGGGGATGACGCCCAGCTTGGGATCGTGTCGGATCGCGTGGATCAGCTCGACACCCTTGCCCGCGTCGATCTCGGGATCGATGACGATGAGATCGATGGGGTAGCTGGCGAGATAGGCCCGGCCTTCCTCCGCGGACGCGGCGACGTGCACGCGGTCCTTCCGGGCACGCAGCAGCAGTGCCAGACACTCTCGGACGATCGGGCTTGGATCGATGAGCAGGACCTTCAACGCGTCTCCTTCGTGCCCGCCCCAGAACGGGGGGGGTCGCGATCGCCCGTCCCCAAAGCGACGAGTGGATTCACTACAGCGTCGGCACAACCGGGAACGGGCTGGACGCGATGATCAAGTCGGGTGAAGAGAGTCCTGCGCATGTGGGGGCGGGCCGGATCGTCGGGGTATTGACGAACCCCCCCCATGATTCGGGATTCATCGGGCCAGGGCGTGCAGCTCATCGAGCGAGGCGATGACGCGGGTGGCGCCCGCGTCCTGGAGCGTCGCCGCGGGGGTGAGCCCGGCCAGGGCGATGACGCGCATGCCCGCGCGCCGGGCGGCGACGACGCCGCTGGCGCTGTCCTCGATCACGAGGCACCGATCCGGTTCGCTGCCCATGGTCCGGGCGGCGTGGAGGAACAGGTCGGGCTCGGGCTTCCAGACGCCCACGTCGTAGGCGCTGAAGATCGCGTGCCCGTCCATGTGCCCTTGGGTCACGTCGCAGGCGAAGCGGTGGAGCATCTTGGCGCCGGTGAGCGAGGCGAGCATTTTCTTGACGGGCCCGTTGGAGGCGACGCAGCGGCGCGGGGCGGCGGGGGCGGTGTCCAGGTGGTCGAGCAGCTCCAGAGCGCCGGGCACGGGCGGGGGCGGGTTGGTCTCGAAGGCCTCGAACATGCGCGAGCGGAAGTTCTCGAGAAAGCCCGGGAGGGGTTGGGCCAGCCTGCTCTCGAGCTCTGCGACGATCTCGTTGAGGTCGCGCCCCTTGAAGGTGTTGACGGAATCCTGCACGCTCATGGGCAGGCCCGCCTCGGTGACGCACGCGGCGAGCAGGGCGTGGGGGGTGGGCTCGGTGTCGACGAGGACGCCGTCGCAGTCGAAGATGATGAGGGAGCAGTCGAGCATGGGTGGTGTTACGAGCCGGGGGCGGGATCGTTCGCGTCGGCGCGCATGAACAGGGCCTCGCCCTTGGTGATCTTCTGGCCGATCTTGATCGAGTGCTCGCCGCCCCACCGGGCGAGCTCGGAGAGCGGAGCCACGAAGCCCGAGTTGGGGTCGCCCGGGTCGTTGAGGTGGGTGCAGCTCCAGTTCCGCCAGACCTCGGCCATCTTGGCGGGCATCGCGGGGGCGAGCAGCAGTGTGGCGATCCGCAGCGCCTCGGCGCACGAGTACAGGATCGTCGAGAGGGCGACGCTCGCGTGCTCGTGACTATCGAGACGCTTGGCGAGGGTGAACGGCGCGGTGTAGCTGATGAAGTCGTCCACGTCGCGGACGATCTGGCGCCCCAGGGCCAGGGCGTCCTCGAGCTTGGGCGCGTCGATGGCGTCGGTCGCGGACTCGATGGCGCTGCTGGTCAGCTGGGCGAAGTTGAAGGTGCGCGTCGGGTCGTCCACGGGCTTGCCCGCGGCGGCGCGGGCCTCGAGGGCGATGCCCAGGGCCTTGCCGCCGGGGAGGCCGAACTCGCCGTTGCAGGTGCGGTCGCAGGCGCCGTCGAGGTACTTGTCGATCATGTTGCCCACGCGGGCGACGGCGTTGCCCACGCCGTTGGCCAGGTCGGCGTTGTAGACCTCGATGAACT
>JAJDDH010000159.1 GCA_029260415.1 Phycisphaerales bacterium
GCCCATCGGCGAACTCGCTGGGGATCCCCTGGCTCGGGTCGATCTCTCCGTCCTGAAGGAGCAGGAGCCGCTCGAACTGGCCCCGGTTCATGGTCCACTCGTTGCCCGTTTCGGTGCAGCGGATGGTGACCTCCTCAGATCGACGCTCGAGCGAATCGGGCGCATCGTTGGACGTGCCGCGGACGATGAGAAATCCCGCGGCGATCGCGAAGACTGCCGCAACAGCCCAGCCGATCCATGGGCGTGAGTTGACCGCCTCGCGGATTCCCATTTCCAATCTCCCTGAATCAGCCGCCGGGGTAGAAATGACCCCAGTTCCAGAAGTTGCTCGCCGAGTTGTACTTGTCCGTCTTCAGGATGTACTCGGCCTCGGTCATCCGCTCTACACGCTGGTCGCCGCGGAGAAGATAGCTGCTGCCCATCGTGTCCGGTCCGTTGGAGTTCTGATCGAAGGCTGGCGATCGGTGACGAGGGATCCAGTCTACTGCATCAATAGCCAGTACGAGTTCAGACGGGTGTTTGATCACACGCAAGAGCT
This sequence comes from Phycisphaerales bacterium, assembly GCA_029260415.1. Lineage (GTDB taxonomy): Bacteria > Planctomycetota > Phycisphaerae > Phycisphaerales > UBA1924 > JAJRXR01. The sequence goes on from JAJDDH010000159.1 coordinate 539, forward strand.
GGTTCGAGACACCGGCCGGAACCTGAGCGGTCGGTTCGGTGGGCGGCGAATCGTTGAACCAGTACTCGGTGTACTCTTCGACGCCGTCGTTGTCGTAGTCAAGAACCTGCACGCGACCCGAGTTATCCATGGCCTGCCGAGTCTCAGAATCGAGCACTGAGGAGGCTCCCCGTGCCGAAGGGCAGGCGAAAACACCCTGCTCGGAACTGCCGCCCATGTACTCTTCGAGCGCTCGCATCACGTTCCAACGGTGCGCACGAAAGTCGTGGTTCCCCGTCAATGGATTCGTTTCCTTGCCGGGGTAGAACGGGAACATATCAATGTACCGCTCCTTGCCGTCGGTTTGATCATCAAGATACATCTGATACGCCAGCCCGATCTGGCGAAGGTTGTTCATGCACACGACGTCGTTGGCGGTCTGCCTCGCCTTCCCCAGCGAGGGCAGCAGGATCCCGATCAGCAGCGCGATGATCGCGATGACCACCAGCAACTCGATCAGCGTGAACGCGCGGGGCTTCGAGCTCGGGTGACAACAGAGGGTCGGTCCGCCTTCCGCGTTGTCGTTGCTCATGGCTTGCTCCTCTGGGTGGTCCTGGTCATGACCTGCGGCGTGCCGGCGCCCGGGGCGGCCCAGGTGACCCGGATATCCGCGTCCGATCCTTCGGGGATCATCGGCTCGGTGATCACGGCGCCCTCGACCGGGCGCCCGTCGAGTGTAACGGTGGCGCGCAGGGACGGGTCGAAGCTGGCCGCGTCGAAGCGGACCCGAACGCGTCGCCCGCGCCAGGTGCGCGTCGCGTCGACCTCGCCCAGCTCGGGCATCGGGCAGGGATCGATCAGCAGGCCCTCCCACGTCGGGCGGATGCCCAGGATCCACTCGAGACTGACGCGGTTGAGCCACGCGGCCGATCCGGTGTACCACGTCCACCCGGCGCGACCGGGCGAGGTGGAGAGCGGGCCGTCCACGTTGCCCGGGAGCACATACGGCTCCGCGGCGTACGCCTCGGCGTCGCGCCCGCGACGCGGCGGCGAGATCGACGCCCAGATGCTCGACACGCTCTCGAGATCGCGCCGCTTGCACGCGGTCGCCAGGGCCCACGTCGCGGCGTGCATGTACACGCCCCCGTTCTCGCGCGAGCCCGGGGCGTAGCGCGAGAGGTAGCCGATCTTGGGATCGGGCACGGTGTACGCCGGGGCGAGCAGGAGCGGGCCGTAGTCGGTGAGGAGTCGGGATCGGACGGAGGCCCAGGCCTGCTTGGCGCGATCCTCGCTGGCAACGCCCGAGAGGATGGACCATGTCTGGGCGTTGAGGAAGATCTGTCCCTCGAGGCTCTCGCTCGAGCCCAGCCAGCGCCCGTCGCGGTCGGTGGCGCGACGGTACCAGGCGCCGTCCCAGGTGTGGGCCTCGATAACCTCGATCATCTCGGCGCGTCTGGTCTCGTAGTCGCTGGCGGTCGTGAGGTCGTCGTGGAGCGCCAGGGCGTGCCCGAACTCGCGGAGGACCTCGCAGAGGAACATGGCCAGCCAGACGGACTCGCCGCGGGTCTCGTCGCCCACGTGTGAGAGGCCGTCGTTCCAGTCGTTCTCACCGATCAGTGGCAGGCCGCGGTCGCTCATCCGCGCAAACGAGCGGGCGATGGCCCGCTTGGCGTGCTCAGCGATCGTCGCGCCACCCTCGTCGTCCACGAAGGGCGCGGTCTCGTCGAGGATGGACGTGTCGCCCGTCTCACGGATGTACGAGGCGGTGATGAGCGGGAGCCACAGGTAGTCGTCCGAGCAGGCGGTGCGCAGGCCCGTCTCGGTGATCGGGTTCCACCAGTGGTAGACCGTGCCGTCGGCGAACTGGTGGGCGGCATGCAGGCGGATCTGGTCGCGGCAGCGTTTGGGATCGAGCGCGAGCCAGAGCTGGCTGTCCTGGAGCTGGTCGCGGTAGCCGTACGCGCCGGACTGCTGGTAGTAGCCGCTGCGCCCCCACATGCGTGAGCTGATGGCCTGGTACGCGAGCCAAGTGGAGTTGAGCAGGCTGAAGTCAGGGGCGTCGGTCTGGACGCGGGTCGGGGCGAGGATGTCGTCCCAGAGCTTGATCGCGCCATCAAGGGCGGCGTCCGCGTTGGCGGGCTGCGAGAAACGGGCGCCCAACTCCCCCACCGCTTGCGTGTCGTCGGCGATCGCAATCGCAAAGCAGATGGTCCTGGTCTCGTCGGCGCTCAGCTCGATGTCCGTGCCCGACCCGGCGCAGGCATCGACGAAGCGACCAAAGCGCCCTTCCACGGGGGCGCGCATCGAGGCCGGGCGGGCCGGGTCGCCGTAGCGACCGAAGAAATCGGACTTGTCGCTCGTCCGCCAGGTTGGCCCGGTGTCGCCCCCGATGGCCAGCGCCACCGCGTGGGGCCAGGGACGGTTCCAGTGATCGTCAACGGTTCCGAACGGCGCCTCCCACATGTTCTTGGTCGCGACGACAGCGTTGTGCTCACGATCGTCTCGGGTCGTGAAGAACAGGCGGTGGAACTCGCGCTTGATGTCGGGCGCCGAGCCGCAGCACCATTCGAGGAACGCGCCCAGGCGCAGGTTCCGAGCGCGACCGGATCGGTTGGTCAGGCGGACGCGCCAGACCTCGACCTGATCGTCCGGGGCGACGCCGATATCCCACCGGGCGTGGATCCCGTTGCACTCGGTCTCGAACGTCGTCATGCCGGGCTGGTGAACACAGCGGTACGCGTCAAACTTGGTACGGCACGGGTGCGGCGCGAGCGACCAGACGCTGCCGAGATCATCCGCGGGCGCGTCCAGATCGGAGAGGTAGAGGAACTTGCCCTTGTCGTCGCGGGCCAGGTCCATGTCCCAGCGGGTGATGACGTTGAGCTGGCAGTGGTCCAGCCAGGAGAAGCCGCCGCCGTTCTGGCTGATGACCAGCCCGTAGCGCCCGTTGGAGATGACGTTGGTCCAGGGCGTGGGTGTGCCCGGGTCGGTGATCTCGTAGGCCCGTCCATCGTCGATGAACCGCCCGAACTGAATGCTGGTGTCGCTGAGCATGGCCTTCGATCCTTGCTGGTCCGCTCGTGGAATCTCGATCGCGGGGCACATCGTCGTGATGACCCGCGTCGCCCGGGAAAGGGAGGCGGGGAGGGGAGTCCCCGCCGCCCGAGTGTGTGCTCTGCCCGCGATCGCGCCGGACAGAGAGGAGTACCGATCAGCGCCGGCGGCGCGAGACGAGCAGGCCTCCCATGCCCAGCAGCGCCGCGGCGCTGGGGGCGGGGATCATGATCTGGCTGAACTGGATATCGACGGACCCAAAGTCTGCGTCGGGGTTGTTGATCTGGGCGCCAAGGCCCAGGAACATGTCGAAGCTGCTGGGGATGCCGCCCTCGAGGGTCGTGAAATCGACCTCGCCGCTGGAGACCCAGCCCGAGCCGGTGGTGAGGTTGTTGTACATGTACTCCATGGTGGACGCGGTCGTGCCGAACTCGGCGTCGCCCGGGCGATGGACCATGCGCAGCTGCACCTCGTCGCCGATGTTGTACACGCCCGCGCCGAAGGAATGGAAGGGCAGGACCGAGCCGAAGGCCGCGATCTCACCGCTGCTCGACAGGACACCGAACAGCCCGAACCCGAACAGGTCGAACTGGAACCCGGCCTCAACGTTGTCCACGTTGCTGGCGTCGTTGATGGTCATGTTCATCTTCATGTCCCAGCCATCACCGAAGTCGAAGTCAACCTTGCTGGAGCCGGCGTCGTCGCCGAACCAGGCGGTATGCCGGTTGGCGAAGCCGCCCGCGCCGTAGTTGTTCTCAACGATGCTGACCGAGCCCATCATCGGATGGAACGAACTCGAGTACATCAGGTTGGAGCCGGAGCGGTCGTTGAACAGTCGGGGGTTGTCGATGAAGCTCCCGATATCGGAGACCGACGCGGACGCGGCGCTTGCCGCGGCACAGACGAGCATCACGCTCAAAGGCTTGATCCGGTTCATGGCAGTTCCTCTCTCTTCTCTCTCGTGAAGACGGATTCTCTCCGGGGCTGAACATGCCGCGGCGCGACTGCCGGGCCCCGCTGTAAACGTTTACATTCTGCCGACCCCCGACTCCTGTGTCAAGAAACCATTCATCTGGCACCGCCACCCCCTAACACTTTCCGGCTATCGCAGGCGGAGCCGCTGCTCGGCGCCGCGAACCGCCGGATGCCCCGAGAACAGGCGCCAGATCAGCGCGGCCCGTGCGTTCTCGATCCCGAGCAGCATGGGGCCGTGGTCGATCGCGACATCATCAGGCGCCGCCCACATTCCCTTGCCGGGCACGCTCAGATTGAACGCGTCCGCGAACCCGTACCCGCCCCGCCCGGGGTCTCTCCAGACCAACGGTTCGCCCTGCTCATTCTTGAGGGCGCGATAATGACGCAGCGCGTCAAGGCTGGCGTCGGGCTCGAACATGATCGAGGCGCCCGCGGCGTACGGCGCGATCGTGCCGTCCCCCCACCGCTCGGTGGGCACATAGGTCGAGAAGTCACGCCCCGCGACGGCTCCGGGCATCTCGATCCGGTCGGGGAAGTGGCCCGCAACGAGGTACCCACCGGGCGAGTCGCTCGCCGTCAGACCCCACGCGTGGACGCCGAACGTTGGCAGGGCGTCGGGGTTCTCGATCGCGCGGGCGCGGTGCAGGTTCACCAAGCGCCGGCTGTTTTCCCACCAGTCCACTGGAATCCGCGGCAGGTCGGTCATCGCGCCGGGGTTGTCCACGCCCATGTGCGCATAGTCGATGAAACAGTGCGCGAAGAACGCGGTGAACAGGGCGCCCGAGTACGGGAACCAGACGACCTTCCCGATCGTGTCGTGTGTCCCGAGCTGTCGGCGGAGGGCGTAGTAGATCTCGGGATCGAGGCGGTATTCCGGGTTGGTGGCCGCGACGCCCATAAAGGTGACGAGGCGGTGCTCGTCGCCCGAATCGAGCCAGGAATAGGTGATCCGTTCGCCATCGCCGGTCGGATCGTTGTCGTCACTTGGGCGCCAGCCCAGGCTCATGAACCGCCCGGGGGGCGCCCCATCGGCGCCCGGCTCCTGGAGGAAGAACGACCAGTTCGCCTCGGCGAACAGCTGGTCGGCGATCTCCCGGGCCTCGCCCTCGAAGTACACCCCGGCGCTGAGCATCCCGGCGAAGAGAACGGCGGAGTCGATCGTGCTGACCACCAGCTCGGCCCCCACGCGCCGCGGCGCCGCGTCGTGCGGCTCGAGGAAGTGATAGAACAGCCCCTCCTTGCGGTTGGTCGGCTCGCTCTGGAGCGCCCGCAGGATCTTGAGCACCCGGTCCTGCCCCTGGCTCCGGGTGACCCAGCCCCGCTCGACAGCGATCGGGATCGCCGCGAGCTGGAATCCGACGCCCGCGACGCTGATGACATCGCTGCTGGTGCGGTCGTAGACCATGCCCGTGTCCGGGCTCACGCCCTCCCAGAAGAGCTTGAACGACGCGCGCTGGATCTCATCGAGCAGCGCCTCGTCTTCCGCGCCGAATGAGTACGGGGGCCTGGGTAGTCTCGCGATGTCCGTGATGGCCATGGTCACCTGGGGGTCGTCGTCTGGGTCCGGCGCGGGGGATGGGCCGCAGCCCGCGGCGGCAAGTCCGATCAGGACGGCCGCAAGAGGCGTGAGTGCCGAGAATCGACCGGGGCTGAGAGAAGTGGTTCGTGTAAACGGTTTCATCTGGTATGATCCTCTCCGATGAGTCCCCGCGAGACAAGTCCACGATCAGCCGGGGCCTCCCAGCGGGGCAACGGGGTATCGATCAGGAACGTCGCGGAGCATTCCGGGGTGTCTATCGCCACGGTCAGCCGAGCGCTCAATACCCCGGAGATGGTCTCCCCGGCCACGGTTGAGCGGGTCCGCCAGGCGGTGGACGAGCTCGGATATCGCCCGAATCTGTTCGCCAAGGGTCTGCTGACCAGGCGCAGCCGGGTGATCGGGGTGTCGCTGCCGGACATCCACGGCCTGTTCTTCTCCGAGCTGATGCGCAGCGCCGACGACCGAGCCTGCGAGCTGGGATACCACCTGCTGGTGAGTTCCAACGCCCACCGGGCGGACGAGACGCCGACCGGAGGGTTCGCGCTGGACCTGGCCGACGGGCTGATCGTCATGCTGACGGAGCGTTCACGCGTGGACCTGGAGGCGATCGCGGCGCTCAACCTCCCGACGGTTGTGGTCGGCGTGGACCGCCCGGGCCTTGCCGTGGACACGATCAGCTTTGACAACGTCACGGGGGCGATGAGCGCCGTGGCGCACCTGCTCGAGGGCACGCCCCCGGACCGCTGCTACTTCGTGGGCGGGCACGTGGGGAACATCGACTCTGACGAACGCTCGGCCGCGTTCAGCGAGGCGCTGCGCCGGGACGGGCACGAGCCGGCGCCAGATCAGGTGGCGCACGGGGAGTACCACTTTGACTGGGGCTGGGCCTGGGCGACGGAGATGCTCCGCCAGGGTCGGCTGCGGGGCGCGGCGGTGCTCGGGGGCAACGATGAGATCGCCATCGGGATCGCCAACGCGGCCCGCGACCACGGGCTTTCGATCCCGGAGGAGCTCCGGGTCATCGGGTTTGACGACTCCTCGATGTGCGACTGCGTGCGTCCGAAGCTCTCGTCGGTTCGGATCCCGGTCAACGACCTGGGGGCCGAGGCGGTGAACGCGATCATTCGCCGGTTCGAGCAGCCCGACTCGTCGCCGCGCCACTCACGCCTGGCGACGACGCTGGTGCGCCGCGACTCGAGCCGTGTCGGGCCCGCCGGATGAACACCGGGACCCTGCTCATGTCGGTCTCGCTCTTCGCACTGGCGACCACGAGCACCCGGGCGGGCCCAGAGGTCTCGTCGTGGGGCGATCCCGGCGCGATTGACTGCGTGGCCAGCGCCCGCGTCTCGGGGGTGTACGCGACCGCGCGCGCATCGACGGACACCATCGAGATCCATGACATCGATCAGCAACTGGTCCAAGTTGTCAGCAGGAGCGACCTGCAGTCGGCCCTGCCGTGGATGACGCTCGACGCCAGCGCGGACGGGCCCAGCGCGATCGCGCTCTCCGATTCGGGGCGGCTGCTGTTCGTCTCGGTGCACGACGACACGCCAGCGCCCGACGGCATGGGCTCGGACGCGGTGCTGCGGGTTGACCTCAACACCGCTCAGCTCAGCGTGTTCGCCCGGCTCGAACTCTCCGGCGACACCGCCTCGCCGCCCCACCTGGCGATGCTGCACACCCACGGGCGGTTGTACGTGGGCTCCGGCGCGATGGGCCTGCGGGTGTACAGCGCCTCGCGGAACCAGACCACGGGTTCGCTGCTTGGGTCTTCGGGCCCGGGCGGGGCGGCGCCGATCCGCGGGCTGTGCAAGGACCAGAGCCTGAACGCTTTGTACGCCGCGACGGATGAGGGGTTCTATCGCGCCGACCTCACGCAGATCCCGCCCCTGTTCTCGCGCATGGGCGATCTGCAAGACGCCCGGGGGATCGCCCACTCGGACCACTACGGCGACACCACCACGCGCGGGATCTACGCGACAACGAGCGCGGCGACGCTCCTTCACATCACCGATCTGCAGGCCCTGGGCATCCAGACGTGGGGCCCCAGCGCATACGCGACCCTCGGGGCGAGCGGATCGGACGTGAGCGCTACGGCGTGCGGGCGGTTGCTTGTCGGCACGGGCAGCGGCTCGCTCATCATCAACGACACGCTCGACACGCGCCCCGCGTTCGGCCAGTGGACGCTCGACGAGTTCGCGCAGGTTGTTGCGTTCGCCAGGGGGCTCATCGCGCCCGACGGCGAGCCAAGCGGGTGGGTGATTGATGCAGACGTGGACGCGGGCGGGAATCGATTCCACCCCGCGACCCCCGACGCAGCGGGGTGGGCGACGCTGCTGCTGATCATGAGCGATGAGCTCACGGGGGACCCCGAGGCGGAGGACCTGGTGCGTCAGGTCCTCGAGCGCTACGCGGGTCTCGCGACGGACGGCATCGGCCCCGTCTCGTCCGCGGACGGCATCTACAGGCACTGGATCGACCCTGCGACAGGGAGTGTGCAGCCCGGGTGGAGCCCCGAGTTTGCCACGCTAAGCACGATGAAGATCGTGATGGGCGCCGCACGGGCGCGGGCGTACTACCCGGGCAACGCAGCGATCCAGAGCGCTGCGGACACCATCATCCAGAGCGTGCAGAACTGGGACAGCTACATCCAGCCCGGCAGCGACGCCCTGTACTTCCGGGGCGAGGCGGCGGGCGGACCGACCCCGGGCTCCGCGTCGGCCCCGTTCCACGAGGGCGTGATCTTCGTGGAGCAGGCCGCGGCGTTTGGGGGCGCGGCGGCTGCGCTGGATCGCTGGCTCGACCGGTCGCAATCGCCCAGCGCGACGTACCTGACCGGCCAGCCCGTGACGACCGCGTCGAGCGGATCGCACCTCGCGGCGTTCGTGTCGCTGTACTCGGCGCTCGTGCAACGCCCGTTCCGGGAGAGCCAGGACTGGCAAACACATCTGAACAACCTGCTCGCGTCCAACGGGGCGTGGACGGACGACAACGCCCCGGTACTCATGACCGTCTTCTCGGCAGGAACCACCGCGCCCGAGTGGGGCGGGTATCACGCGGACTCGCTGTCCGACCACCCGGGCGACGTGACCTCGCTCCCGGCGCTCATGGCCTTCGGAGCGACCGGGCGTTCGGCGCCCGCGGTCGGGGCGTACCACGCCTTCAGGCACGGCGCCCGGCAATCCTTCGCCGGTGGCGCCTCGATCCTGTTCCGCCGCTCCGCCGAGAACCCGGCGTTCGAGCCCGGGGACGCGGCGCTGCCCGACGTGGCGCTGGGCGCGCTCGGGCTGGCTGAGCTGATCCAACCCGGTTCGCTCGACTCGGTCCTCGCGGTGTCGTACGAGGCTGGCTGTGTCGCCGATCTGGCCCCGCCCGCGGGGGTGCTGGATTTCTCGGATGTCATCGCGTTCCTCTCGGCGTTCGGCGCCCAGGATGCCGCCGCGGACCTGGCGGCGCCGACTGGCCAGTTTGATTTCAGTGACGTGGTCGCGTTCCTTGGCGCGTTTGCAGGCGGGTGCCCCTGATCATGAGTTTCTTCCGATGTCGGGCCGCGGCAGTCGCCTCGGCGTTCCTGCTCTGCGCCTTCCAGTCGCTCACGCACGCCCAGCGGGTGGTCGTCGAGGACTTCGAGGACATCTCGGACTGGGAGGTGATCTCGTCCGACGGCGTCGTCTGCCAGATCGGCGAGGCCGAGGGTATTGACGGGAAGGCGATGCGCATCGCGTACGACTTTCGCGCGGGCGCGGGGTTCTGCATCGTCCGCAAACGCGTGGACCTGGACCTGCACGAGAACTACCGGGTCGCCATGCAGGCTCGGGGCGACGCGCCCGCCAACGACCTGGAACTGAAGCTGGTCAGCCCGTCGGGTGCCGACGTGTGGTGGGTGAACCGGCGCGCATTCAACACGCCCGAGGACTGGTCGCGCCTGTCGCAGAAACGCCGGCACTTCGAGTTCGCCTGGGGGCCCTCCGGCGGGGCGCCTATGACGCGTGTGGGCTGGATCGAGCTCGCGATCGCCGCGTCGGCCGGCGGAGCGGGCGAGCTGTTGATCGACGAGCTCACCTACGAGCCGTTGCCTGCGATCGAGCCGCGCCCGGACACCCCTGTGGTCAGGACCGGCGCGGGGCTCGCCCGGTTCCCGATCCCGCTGGGCGCGGGCGGTCCGCGATGGGTCGAGCTGGGTTTCCCCGGGCCCGTCGAGATCAACGCGGCTCTGATCGACTGGGACGGCGATTCGCCCGAGTCGTACAGCGTCCTCCTGCACCTCGCGGACGGGACGACCCGTTCGCACGAGGCCCGGGGCGGGGGCGCGGGCCTGCACGGCGTCTTCGCCCCCGAGACCGAGATCCTCAGCGCCCGGATCGTCCTGCCCCCCTCGACCCGCGGCACGCTCGGGTCCTTCCGCCTGAGCGCCGTTGACGAGAGCGCCGACGCCAACGCGTTTATCGAACAGCTCGCCCGGGGTTCGGAGAAGGGACGGTTCCCGCCTGCGATGTCGGGCGTCCCGACGCCCTGGACGATTGTGGGCCTCCCCGACAATCACGACGAGGCACTGGTGACACGCGCCGGGGATATCGAGTTTCGCAAGGGCGGGTGGACGCTCCGACCCGGGCTCGTGGTGAACGGCAAAGCGATCACCTGGGCGGACGTGCAGCTCACAGCCACCCTTGAGAGCGGCGTGCTGCCGATCCCGTGTGTGCGGTGGGATGCGGATGCGGTCTCGCTGGAGATCACCGCTGTCGCAACCCGTGTGGATGACCGGACGGTGCTGCTGGCCCGATACCGGATCACGAACACGGGGCAGCAAAGGCTGAACGGGCGCCTGGTGCTGAGCGCGGCGCCGTTCCAGGCGTTGCCCCCGTGGCAGCGGCTGAACCTCGTGGGAGGGCACGCGCCGATCCGTTCGGTCATGGCAAACACCGAAGGCCTGCTGGTCAGCTCGCGTGATCGGATCCGTGCGCTCACCCCAGCGGACGGCGTGGGCACGTCCTCAGCAACGCTCGCGGCCCCAAGCGGGGCGCTGCCCGAGGGCCAACGCAGCACCGAGTCGCACCGCGTTGATGACGCGCAAGGGTTCGCGACCGGATCGCTTGTGTTCGATCTCTCGCTCAACGCCGGCGAGCAGCGCGAGATCGTCATCGCGGGCGCCATCGGGGGCGGCGAACTCGGTCCGCTCCACACCCCCGACCCGCTGGCGATGTTCGACCACACGCTGGCCCGCGAGCGAGAGAACTGGAACGCCCTGCTGGCGACGCCCCGGATCGAGCTGCCCCCGGGGCATCGGGCGATGGTTGACGCCGCGCGAACGACCACGGCCCACATCCTGATCAATCAGGACGGTCCCGCGATCCAGCCCGGGTCTCGAACCTACGAGCGGAGCTGGATCCGTGACGGCTCGATCACGTCGCTGGCATTGATCGCGGGCGGGCACACGGACCGGGCGCGGGCGTTCGTCGATTGGTACGCCCCGTACCAGTACCCCTCGGGCAAGGCGCCGTGCGTGGTTGATCATCGGGGTCCGGATCCGGTGGACGAGCACGATTCTACGGGCGAGCTGATCTTCGCGATCTGGCGGGTCTACCTGGCGACGGGCGACCAAGCATTCCTCGAACGCCACTACCCGCGCGTGCGCCGGGGCGTGTCGTACCTCCGCCAGCTCCGAGCGCAGCGTCTGACCGAGACGTACGAGCACAGCGACGACCCGGTTCAGCGGGCCAAGTTCGGGCTTGTGCCCGAGTCGATCAGCCACGAGGGGTACTCGGCCAAGCCGATGCACTCGTACTGGGACGACTTCTTTGTGCTGCGCGGGCTCGAGGACGCTGCGGCGATCGCGCACGAGCTGGGACACTCCGATGACCAATCCGCGTACCTGAAGCTCACCAACGAGTTCCGCGATGACCTGTTCAGCTCGATCCGGCTCGCTGCTGCGACGCACGGTATCGGCTACGTCCCAGGCAGTGTCGAGCTCGGGGACTTTGACGCGACCTCAACGTCGATCGCCGTCTTCCCGGGCGAGCTGCTCGGGAGCGAGATCGATCCGCTGCTCCGTGCTACGTTCGATCGGTACTGGGCGTTCTTCCTCGATCGGCGCGACGGGCGGGTGGCGTGGCGCGACTTCACGCCGTACGAGTTCCGCCTTGCCGGAGCGTTCGTGCGCCTCGGACAGCCCGAGCGGGCGCACGGGCTCATGTCATGGCTGATGGATCAGCGCACCCCCTCGGGTTGGAACCAGTGGCCCGAGGTCGGGTACCGAGAGGCGTCGATGGTCGGGTTTGTGGGTGATATTCCGCACACGTGGGTCGGCTCAGCCTTCATCCTGTCGTTCTACTCGCTCTTCGCCTACGAGCGGGGCGACACCCTGGTCGTGGCGCCGGCGCTGGATCCTGCGTGGATCCAGAGCGAGGAGGGCGTCTCGGTCGAGGATCTGCACACCCGCTGGGGCGGGCTCAGCTACACCTGCAAACGCGAAGGGGACGTGATCACGCTCTTGATCAAACGGGCCCCTGCGGCTCCCGGGGGGCTCGTGCTCTGCCCGCCGATCGGAGGGGCGTACGACCTGTACAAGGATGGGGAGCCCCTGACACCCGGCCCCGACGGGCGGGTGGTTGTTCCCTCAGCCCCGACGACGGTTGAGTTCAGAGTGCGGGACTGACCGTGTATCAGCCCGGTCGCCCGGGCGGGCAAGCCCTAGACT
>JAJDDH010000160.1 GCA_029260415.1 Phycisphaerales bacterium
GTCCCATCGTGCGCGCCGTCTCCACCACGGCGCGGATCTAGTCCTCGAACATCTGCTGGTCGACGCCCGCGGCGGTGTTGGACAGCACGCCCCCGGTCGCCGTGATCTTGATCAGGTCGCTGCCCCGCTTGACGCGCTCGCGGACCGCCTTGCGCATCTCGTAGGGCCCGTCGGCGATCGCCTGCATCGGGGTCATCTCCGGGCGCAGGACGGGGCTGATGCCGTTGGTCCGGTCGCCGTGCCCGCCCGTGACGGAGATCGACTGCCCAGCCGCGAGGATGCGCGGCCCGGGGATCACGCCCTCGTTGATCCGGGACCGAAGGGCGTAGATGTCCGACCCGGCGCTGCCCACGTTGCGGACGGTGGTGAACCCGGCCATGAGCGTGCGCTCGGCGAAGACGACGCCGTCGATGGCCGAGTGGGTGGTCTCCTCGCTCAGCGCGCGGCGCAGGCGGACATCCATCGTCTGGATCTCCCCCGTCAGGTGCGTGTGGCAGTCGATAAGCCCGGGCAGCACGAAATGCTCGGTCAGGTCGACGAACTCAACCATCTCGTTCGCGGGCGTCATGACGTCCAGGAGGTAGCCGTCGAGGACGTCGTCGATCGCGCCGTCGCGGACGATGACGGTCGAGTTCCCGCGGGGCGCCTGGCCCGGCTCGTCGAGCAGGGCGCCGCAGTGGAGGACGTAGACGGTTTTCTGCTCACCCTGCGCCAGAGCGGTGGGCGTGAGCATGGCGAGAGCGAAAAGAAGAAACGTGCGCAGCATGGAAAGCCTCCGGGTGTGGACCCGGAGGCTATCACGAATCGGCTGATCTGCTCGCGGGCGTGCGCCGGATCAGGCGGCCTTGCGCTTCGCCTTGCCCTTGGACTGGGGCTGGGCCTTGTTCGTGCCGGCGAAGAAGGCCGGGCCGTCCTGGTCGATGGTCTCGGCGCAGGCCTCGGAGCAGGCGGTGAGCCCGCTGGGTGTGCCGTCGATCTCGGCGCCCTTGGTGAACCACCCCTGGGGGTGCTGCCAGCGCCCGAAGGCGTAGACGGGCTCGATGGACTTGCCGCAACCGTTGCACGTGAACTGACAGCTCATGGTGATCTCCCTGGGGGTCTGGGTCTGTCAGCGGGCGTCTGGCGTTGCGCCTTGAACGCTTGTCGATGAGGCGGCGGGGGATCGGGCCGCCGCCCGGCGCAGGCGTCGCACCCCGCAGCGCCGGGCCCTCGAAGGTCCGAGTTGGGGCGCCCTTGACCGATCTTGTTGTTACAACAACAATCCCGCGGAAGCAAGGAGCACGCGTGCCCAGAACCCTCGGACAAGAGATCGGCAAGAAGGACCCCTTCGACCTCCCCGAGGAGGAGGCCTTCCTCAACGTGGTCCGCACCAGCAACCAGCTCAGCGGCCCCATCAAGGCGCTCTTTAAAGACCACGGGCTCAGCGACGCGACCTACAACGTGCTGCGCATCGTCCGGAGTGGCAAAGGGAAGACCTGCTCCGAGATCGGGCGCGACATGGTCGTCCGCGTGCCCGACGTGACCCGCCTGGTCGATCGTCTCGAGGGTCAGGGCCTGGTCACCCGCGAGCGCGGCAGCGAGGACCGACGCGTCGTCCGCGTCTCCATCACCCGCGAGGGCGAACGCCTGCTCCGGACCCTCGACACGCCCCTGCGGGCCCTGCTCGTGGACCAGATGGCGCCCCTGACCAGGGCGGAACTCAAGGAGTTCTCGCGCCTGCTCGTCAAGCTGCGGGCGCCCGCGTCGTAGGCCTGAACCCCTGCACAATCGCCCCTGATCGAGCTGGAACCCTGCTTTTCATTGTTTCAACAGATTCTTTGGGCCCACGCTGGAATACCCGGGATCATCGTGGAATTGTTTGTTGCAACAACCTTTGTTGTTCCAATCAGGAGGCCCACCATGCTGACCACCATCCGATCCGACGAGCGGGGACACCTGGACCACGGCTGGCTCAACGCCCGGCACACCTTCAGCTTCGGGGACTACCACAACCCGGAGCGCATGGGCTTCGAGTCGCTGCGGGTGATCAACGACGACATCGTCGCCCCCGCGCGCGGGTTCAGCGAGCACCCGCACCGTGACATGGAGATCATCAGCTACGTCATCTCCGGGACGCTGCGCCACGCCGACTCGACGGGCGCCAAGGAGGACATCACGCCCGGCGTCATTCAGCGCATGAGCGCCGGATCGGGGATCCGCCACTCCGAGGTCAACCCCTCGCCCAGCGAGGCGGTCCGCCTGCTGCAGGTCTGGATCCTGCCCGAGGCGCGCGGGCTGGCGCCGCGCCACGAGTCGCGTCGCTTCCCGATCCACGACGAGCCGGGCAGGCTGCACCTGATCGTCTCGCCCGACGGGGCCGACGGGTCGATGGACATCCACCAGGACGCCCGCATGCACGCGGGGGTCCTGCGCCAGGGCGACAGCGCCACCGTGGAACTCGACGCGGGACGGCGCGCCTGGGTGCAGGTCGCCCGGGGCGAGGTCCGCGTCAACGGCGAGCCGCTGCGCGAGGGCGACGCCGCGGCGCTCACGGACGAGGCCGCGGTCTCGATCGAATCCACCACCGACAGCGAGGTCGTCGTGTTCGACCTTGCAGAGCTCAAGCACTGACCCCAGCACAAACTGACCCCAGCACAAGGAGAATCACATGTCAGCCACCATCACCCTCCGCGAACGCGTCGAGCAGCTCAAGGGCTACATCAATGACGGCAGGATCCTCGAAGCCATGGACGAGTTCTACGACCAGAGCCTCGTCATGCGGGAGAACAGCGAGGCGCCCACCGAGGGCTTGAGCGCCAACATTGAGCGCGAGAAGCAGTTCCTCGACTCCGTGAAGGAGTGGAAGTGGACCCGGTGGCACGCGACGGCGATCAACGAGGACGACGGGATCGCGGCGCTGGAGTACAGCTTCCAGTTCGTGGACACCTCGGGCAAGACCGTCACCTACGAGCAGGCGACGATCCAGCGCTGGCAGGGCGGCAGGATCGTCAGCGAACGCTTCTACCACGGATAAGCCAAGACGCTGATTCAGCCGGGCTCGTGCGCGTCCAAATCTCCGGGCGTGTCCGAGCCCGGTCCGTGCGCGCCGTGCTTCGGTGGAGCCTTGAGGGCGCCGCCCAGGCGGATCGCCCCGGCGCCGAAGCGGCGTGTGATCTCGTCGGCCGCCCGGTCCACTGCCCGGTCGCGGGACTGTTGCTCCTGCTCGAACAGCCCCCCCTGGCCCTGCGACTCACTGAGCTGGCTCACCCCCACCCCGATCAGGCGGACGGATCGGAACGATGACGCCCAGGCGTCGAACAGCCCGCGCGCCTCGGACGAGATCACGCCCGTGCGGTCTGTCGGGGCCCCGAGCGTGCTGGAGCGGGTGACGGTCTCGAAGTCGCCAAACCGGATCTTGACGTTGATGGTTTTGGCGAACCGCCCGTGCTTGCGGAGCCTGCGCGCGACCAGCTCACCCAGGTCGAGGATGATCGAGCGGACCGCGTCCGGGTCGGTCAGGTTCTGTGCGAACGTGCGCTCGTGGGAGATGGACTTGGCTTCGCGGTCGGTGTGGACCGGGCGGTCGTCGATGCCGCGGGAGAGCCGCCAGAGGCGCTCGCCGTACGAGCCCAGCCGGGCGTCGAGGGTCTCGCGGGGCAGGGCCCGCAGCTGCCCGATGGTGCGCGCGCCCAGCGCGTGCAGCTTGCGTTCCGCGGCGGGCCCGACGCCCCAGATCCGCCCCACCTCGAGCGGGTCGAGCTTCTGCTGGATCCTGCCTTCTTCGAACACGCTCAGCCCGTCTGGCTTGTCCAGGTCACTGGCGAGCTTGGCGAGGAACTTGTTGGGCGCGACGCCGACGGACGCCGTCAGGCCCGTCTGTTCACGGATCATCGCGCGGAC
>JAJDDH010000161.1 GCA_029260415.1 Phycisphaerales bacterium
CCGATCGATCGCGCACGGCCCGGGCGATCGGGCGATCACCCCCTCCAGCGCGTCGACCCAGCTGGTCAGGTCCTCGCTCACGATGCGACGGGCTCGATGTCCAGCCCCAGATCCAGGCTCACCGCGTGGTGCGTCAGTGACCCCACGCTGATCCGCTCGACGCCCGTCCGCGCGATCGCCCCGATCGTCTCCAGCGTCACCCCGCCCGAGGCCTCGAGCGCGACGCCCGGCGCCAGCTCGTCACGCAGCGCCACGCCGCGCTTGAGATCCTCGAGCGTGAAGTTGTCGAGCATCACCACATCCACCAGCCCGGGCTCGACCCCCAGCACCGCGTCGAGCTGCGCCAGCGAATCGACCTCGACCTCGAAGAACCGCAGCTCGTGCGCCGAGCGAGCGCGCCGCGCCCCGTCTTCGAGGCGCGCCCGCAGCTCGCTCACGGGCAGCGACGCCAGGTGGTTGTCCTTGAGCAGCACCGCGTCGTACAGCCCGATCCGGTGCGACGCGCCCCCGCCGCAGCGGACGGCGTACTTCTCCAGCCCGCGCCACCCGGGCGTGGTCTTGCGTGTGTCGTACAGGCGGGCCGCGGAGCGGTCGGGGATCCTCGACGCAAACTCGCCCGTCCGCGTCGCGACGCCCGACATACGGCTGATCAGGTTCAGCATCGTCCGCTCCAGACGCACCACCGCCCGTGTCGGTCCACGAAGCAGCGCGAGCGTCTGGCCCGGGGTGATCGTCTCCCCGTCGTTGCATCGCGGCTCAGACGTGACCCGACCCGCGTCCGACGCGAACACGCCCGTCAGCTCGGGCAGACAGGCCAGCCCGCTCACGATCCCGCCCTCGCGGGCGCGGAGCAGGGCCTCGCACGACGACCCCGCGTCGAGCGTGACCGACGACGTTACGTCGAGGCCCTCGGGACCCAGATCCTCATCGCGGGCCAGCTCAAACAGGCGCACCGCCAGCCCGTCGCCCGTCAGCTCGCGGTAGAGCTCGGGCAGGTCGAGGCTTGCGAGCACGTCGTGTCGGGCCCGGGTCATGCCCCATCGTAGTCGCCCGCGGGCCCGGGACCGCCCGGGGTGGGCGGGGCGTTGCCGGGCCTCTACCCTTGCCTTTCACCGCGGACCGGGCGCCTGGCCCGCCGCGCTCGCACGAAAGGAATCGCATGGGACTGCTCGACGGCAAGGTCGGACTCGTCACGGGGATCGCCAACGACCGCTCCTACGCGTGGCACATCGCCAAGTCGCTCACCGAGCACGGCGCCCGCTGCGCCTTCGCCCACCTCCCGGGCGAGAAGAGCCTGCGCCGCACCGCCAAGGCCGTTGAGAAGCTGGGCATCGACAACCCCTGGTACTGCCCCTTCGACGCGTCCAGCGACGACGACCTCGAGCAGCTCTTCGACAGCTACGCCAAGAACCACGAGCGTCTGGACTTCATCGTCCACTCCATCGCGTTCGCCGACCGCGAGTGGCTGGCCAAGGGCAAGTTCGTCGAGACCCCGCGCCAGGCGTACCTCGACGCGATCGGCGTCTCCGCCTACACCCTGGGCGCGATGGCCCGCCTCGGGCGTGAGCAGATGCGCGCCAGCGGCGGCGGCTCGATCATGGCGATGAGCTACTACGGCGCCGAGAAAGTCGTCCCGGGCTACAACGTCATGGGCGTCGCCAAGGCCGCGCTCGAGTGCACCGGGCGGTACCTCGCCAGCGAGCTGGGCGAGGACAACATCCGCGTGAACCTGATCTCGGGCGGGTACCTGCGCACCCTCGCGGCCAGCGCCGTGGGCGGGACGGACGTCATGGACGAGCATGCCAAGCTCCGGGCGCCGCTGCGGCGCGGCGTCGAGGGCGACGACGTGGGCGGGACCGCCGTGTACCTGGCTTCGGACCTGTCCAAGGGCGTCACGGGCGAGACGATCTACGTCGATTGCGGCGTGAGCACGATCGGGGCCTAGGGGGCCTGGGGGCTCTGCACCCCATATCTAGTGGGCACTAAGGCCCGATAGCCCGCCGGATTGGGCCTGAACTGAAGGCCGGGCCCGGATCGGCCCGATTTCTAGGGTATGACGGGAGCAGTCAACAACGTGGCGGGCTCACTGGCCGGGCAGCAAGGCCAGGGCGGCGTCGCCCGCAGCGCGATCCGCAAGCAGGACGAGCAGGCCGAGCGTCGGCGCGGCGTCCGCGACGAGTTCAAGAAGACGATCGGCGAGGTGCTCGAGGCCGACGCGGTCCGCAGTGCCAAGGACTCGACCCAGGAAGAGTCCAACGAGGATCGCCAGGAGCACGACGTCGGCTACCACAAGCGCGACAAGGGCGATGACCCGAAGCGTCTGGACCTGAGCGCCTGATCCAGGCGTCGCTTACCTGCCCTTGAAGAAACGCGCGAACGAGCGGAGCGTGACCTGACGCCCGATGGCGCCGATGGACTCGGTCAGGGGGACGCCCTTGGGGCAGACCTTGACGCAGTTCTGCGCGTTGCCGCAGTCCGAGACGCCGCCCGGGCCCATGAGCTCGTCGAGGCGGTCGTTCTTGAGGACCTTGCCCACGCCATGCGCGTTAAAGAGGCGTGCCTGGGCGATGGCGTGCGGGCCGACGAAACTTGTGTCCCACTTGCTCTCGTCGGGCTCGATGTTGAACTGTGGGCAGGCCTCCATGCAGCACCCACACGACATGCACTCGGAAATGTCGTAGCGGACCTCCTGGTTCGCCTGCGATTCCTTCGGCCCAGCCCCGAGCGCGTAGGCGCCGTCGATGGGGACCCAGGCCTTCACCCGCTTGAGGCTGTTGAACAGTCGGGCCCGGTCCACCCACAGGTCGCGGATGACGGGGAACTTGCTCATGGGCTCGAGCGTGATCGTGTCGCCCTCGCGCGGGGCGTACTCGTCGATCAGGCACGAGCAGGACTGGCGGGCTGTCCCGTTGATGACCATGGTGCAGGCGCCGCAGACCTCCTCGAGACAGCCCGAGTCGTACACCACCGGGGTGGTCGTCTTGCCGTCAGACGTGACCGGGTTCTGGGCGATGTGCTTGAGGCAGGCGATGACATTCATGCCCGGCTCGACCGGGACCTTGAACGATTCCCACCGGCTGGGCTTGCCCGGCCCATCGCAGCGTTTGACCTTGCAGATGACCGTTCGCCCGTCAACCGCCTTCTTGCGGTTGGCGCGGCGCTGGTCGGCGGTGGATTCGTGTGCGTAGGCGATTGCCATGGAGGGTCCTTCGTCTGCGTCTCAGCTGGCCGTGACGGCCTCTTGCTTGCTCTTGCTCTTCGAGTCGCTGTCCTTGCGCCCGTAGGTGCGGGCCCGGGGCTCCACCAGATCGGCCCGAACCGGGATGAACTCGATCGAGGTCGAGCCATCGGGGTGACACCGGCCGATCGTCGTCTTCATGAAGTTCGGGTCGTCCCGGTCGGGGTAGTCCGTGCGGTAGTGCGAGCCGCGGGATTCCTTGCGGAGCAGCCCACCCTCGGCGATCACCCTTGCCAGGATGAGCATGTCCCCTACCGCCCGCGCGTAGCTGAGCGTCTGGTTGGTCCACATGCCGCTGTCGCTGAGCTTCACGCCCTGGTACCGCTGCGTCAGCTCGTCGAGCTTGGTCAGGCACTGCTCGAGCCGCGGACCGGTCTTGACGACGGTCGAGGCCGCGGTCATCTCCACCCCCAGCTCGTGCCCGATCGCGTACGGGTTGTGCGTCGGGTCGGTCGGGTCCGAGTCGCCCACGCCCGAGCCGATCAGGCGGTCGGCCTTGGCCTGCTCCTGCGCCGCGGCCCGGTCGAACACGCCCTGGTCCAGCCCGTCGGTCGGCTCGCCCTTGGGCGCGCCGTCGCGGACGTAGTTGACCACCGAGACGCCCGAGAATAGCCCGTCGAAAATGCAGCTCAGCAGCGCGTTGGCGCCCAAACGCGTGGCGCCGTGGAACGCGAAGTTCACCTCTCCGAACGCGTACAGCCCGGTGATGTTGGTCATCATGTTGTTGTGCGCGCCCAGCTGCATGCCTCGCCCGATCTCGGTGTCCACGGGCGTGACATCGCCCGGGTTGTGCATGCCGTGCCGCCCGCCCGGGTCGTAGCTGCCCGGGGTGTACGTCGTCCACATCCCGCCCATCGAGTAGTGCACGCCCGGGAAGATGCGCATGGGCGTGTGGCGCGGGTCGTCGCCCACGAACTTCTCGTAGATCTCCAGGATGCCCCCGAGCTTGCGCGTCAGGTAGTCCGGGTCCATGTGGCTCAGGTCCAGGTACACCTGGTTCTGCCCCGCGACGCCCATGTCCTGGTTCACGCAGATATCAAAGATCTCGCGGCTGGCGATGTCGCGCGGGACGAGGTTGCCGTAGTCGGGGTACTTCTCTTCTAGGAAATACAGACGCTCGGGCTCGGGGATGTCCGTGGGCTTGCGGGTGTCGCCCTGCTTGCGGGGCACCCAGACGCGCCCGCCCTCGCCGCGGGCGGACTCGGACATGAGCCTGAGCTTGTCGGCGCCCGGGATCGCGGTCGGGTGGACCTGGATCATCTCGCCGTTGGCGTACCACGCGCCGTTCTGCATGCACCGGCTCGCGGCGCCCCCGGTGCAGATCACCGAGTTGGTGGATTTGCCGAAGATCAGCCCGCACCCGCCCGTTGCCATCACGACCGCGCCGGCGCGGAACGAGCGGATCTGCATCGTCCGCATGTCCTGGGCGACGATGCCCACGCACCGCTTGTCCTCGCCCTCGCCCACGGTAATGGGCCAGAGGAACTCCCAGAACTCGTACTTGGTGATCCGCCCCTCGGCCTCGTAGCGCCTCGTCTGCTCGTCCAGGGCGTAGAGAAGCTGCTGGCCCGTGGTCGCGCCCGCGAAGTGGGTCCGCTTGAACAGGCTGCCGCCGAACAGGCGCAGGTCGCGGTTCTGCTCGGGTGTGCGGTTGAAGGGCACGCCCATGCGGTCGAGCAGGTCGATGATCTTGGGCGCCCAGTTGGTCATCTCGAGGACCGGGTTCTGGTCCGCGAGGTAGTCCCCGCCGTAGAGCGTCTCGTCGAAGTGCTGGTACTCGGAGTAGCCCTGCTGGCGGGCGACCTCGTTGCAGGCGTTAATCCCGCCCTGGGCGCACACCGAGTGCGACCGCTTGACCGGGACCATGCTGAACAGATCGACCGGCACGCCCGCCTCGGCGATCCGCACGCTCGCGGCCAGCCCCGCCAGCCCGCCTCCGACCACAATCACTCGTTCCTGCGACATTCGTCCGCCTCACTGCCGGTCACCCGGCGGTCATCTCTTCGCTCGATCCCGCGCCGATGCGTCCCGATCAGGGCTCGCGCCCGAGCGGGGCCGCGCCGATCGCGTCGTCCGCGTGCTCGTCGGGCACACTGTGCGATCCGCCGCCCATCCGCGCCTCGATGACCCGCGCGTCGCCCGGGTCGGTGATCAGGAACCCGATCAGGGCCATCCACGCGGCGCCCATGAGCGCCACGCCCAGCCCCGCGCACACCACGCCCCACCGCTTCTGCGCGCCGACGCTAACGGTCAGGCCCCAGGTGATCGCCGCGGTCCACAGGCCGTTGGCGAAGTGGAACACCAAACAGGTAATCCCGATGAAGTAGCCCAGCGACACGGCGATGCCCGCGCCGGTGAAGCCCTCCTGCGAGCCCCGCAGCGCCGCGGCCAGCGTCGAAGCCGCGAACTCGTGGCTCCAGAGCGTCCCGCCCGGGACGAGGAAGGTCCAGCCCCAGCGCAGCGTCGCGACGTGGTACAGGATGAAGAAGATCCCGACGTACCCCGTCAGCCGCTGGAGGGTGTACCGCCAGTTGTCCGGGTGCCTGTACGAGCCGACGTTGGACTTGCCGCTCATCGCGTAGAACACGCCCAGGATCGAGTGGAACCCGATCGCCAGCCAGAGCGAGATCTCGATGATCAGCAGGCCGGGCATGTTGTTGATCCAGCTCACCTCGTGCTGGAACGTCGCGACACCCCGCTCGAGCCCCTCGCCGGGCATCCGGGTGTTGGCGGCGCCCCACACGACCGACGCGTTGGTCGTCAGGTGGAACAGCAGGAAGATGCCGATGGGCACGATCCCGGACAGGGAGTGCAGGCGGCGGAGCAAGAGGTGATGCGATTGGCGTGGACCATCCGTGGCGGTCAACGGCGACTCCTTGGTTCTGGCCCCGGGCGGGGCGTTGGCTCGGGCGGGCTCGCCCCGAGCCCATCATCGTCCATTCGGGCGAAGCTCGCTCAGCCGGGCCTCAGATGAGACCCCTTTTCACCCGACCCGCTCACCCCTGCTGGGGCGGAGTCCCCGGAGCGCCCTGCGAGAGGCGCCCCTCCTCGGCGGCCTTCGCGACCGCCTTGGTCACCTCAACGAACTGCAGGCGCAGCTCGGTCAGGATGCCGGTGAGCGCCTTGGACTCGTCGTCGCTCAGGTTGCCCTTGGTTTTCTCGTCGAGCACGCCGAGCATGTCGATGTGCAGCTTCGCGACGTCCAGAGCGACCATCGCCTGCCCGGTCTGAGGATCGGGGAAGGCGCCCATGTACATCAGGGCCTGGGTCGCCATCAGGCGGAGCAGATCGTCAAAAGAGGCCTGCTCGGGCAGCGAACCGCCCGCCGGGGCGCCCTCCGATTCCTGCTTCTTGGTCGCCTCCTCAGAGGCGAGCCGCTGTTTCTCGGCCTGGGCGGCCGACTTCCAGTCGTCATCGACGATAATCTTGGGCTGATCCGGATCTGACATCACGTCTCCTTGGCTGGGCGATCCTAGCTTGGGAGCGGGCCCCCGGCAGCGGGCGCCCGGGAGGGAATGCGCCATGGACGACGCCTGTATCTCGCCTCAGCCGTACAACGCGCCCCCCCGCGGGTGGGCCGCGATGGTTCTGCCCCTCGCTCTTGGCGCGTCGATGCTCACGCTCCAGGCGTGCTCCAGCTCCGCCCCGGACCGCAAGGGAGGGGGCCTGCTCGCTCCGAGCGACTTCGCGGACCCCGACGCCCCGCCCACGACCTACCGATCCGCGCGTTCCGACGAGCCCGATCCCGCCCCCAGCGCCCCGGCACTGGTGCTCTCGCCCGGGGGCGGGCGGACGCTGGACCTGGAAACCAGCCCGGGCGCTCCTGCGCCCAGCGGGACGCGGGCCCACGCGGCGGGCGGCGCCGACTTTGTCGACGCCAAGGTCGGCGACATCAACGGGCGCCCGATCTACGTCAACGAGTTCCTCGACCCGCTGAGCGACCGCATGCTCGCCGAGGCGCAGAAGAGGACTCGCGCCAACTGGCGGGGCTGGGCGCAGACGCAGATCCGGCGCGAGCTCGACGGGCTCGTCCGCGACGAGCTGCTCCGCGCCGAGGCGGTCTCCAGCCTGACCCCCGAGCAGCAGCAGGGCCTTCGCGCCTTCCTCCAGACCTTCCGCGAGGACGTGGTCAGCCGGAACCTGGGGTCGCAGACGCTCGCCGCCAAGCGCGTCGAGGAGGAGACGGGCCAGACCTTCGAGCAGACGCTCCGCGCCCAGGAAGAGCTCACGCTGGTGCGACTCGAGTTCCAGCGTGTCATCAACAAGCGCGTCAACGTCAGCTGGCGGGACGTGGAGCTGCGATACGAGCAGCAGGCCGAGAAGTTCAACCCCGACCCCACCGCCCGGTTCCGCCTCATCCGCGTGCGGACGGCCAACACCGACGAGGTGGAGCGGGTGACCCGCGCGCTTGCGTCGGGCGCCTCGTTCGAAGAGGTCGCGTCCGGCGATCCCAACGGGTTCAACCCCGACACCGGGGGCCTGCACGAGGCAACCTACGCGGGCGAGTACGAGGAGGCCGAGTTCTGGGCGCTCGACACGCTCAACGAGCCCGCGCGGCGCCTTCGGGTCGGCCATGTCGTCGGCCCGTTCGAGTTCGCCAGCTTCACCGGCTGGATGACGCTCGACGAGATCGTCCAGGATCGCGTCGACCTGTACGACGCCCAGCTCCAGATCTACCAGGAGCTGCTCCAGGAACGACGCAACGAGGAGCTGTCCAGGTACATCCAGCGTCTGATGGAGCGGGCCAACGTCTCCGGGGTGGAACAGATCGAGGGGCGTCTGCTCGAGGTCGCGCAGCGCCGGTACGGCCCCAAGGCCTAGGCACGGAGTGAGCCAGCGTATGTTGAAGCGATTGTTTCGTCGGGGCAAAAAGGGCACGAGCGAACTGGGCAAGCGGGGCGAGATGATCGCCGCCGCCAGGCTCCAACGCTCGGGCTATCGCGTGGTCGCCAAAAACGTGCGCACTCGCATCGGCGAGATCGACCTCATCTGCGAGGCGCCCGACAAGCAAACCGTCGTCGTTGTCGAGGTCAAGACCAGGCGGCGCGGGGAGGGTGACCGACCGCACGCCGAGGCGAGCATCACGAGGCGCAAGGGCGCCAAGCTTGCCGCGCTGACACGATGGATGCGTCGGTCGAACGGGTGGGAGAACCGCCCGGTGCGCATCGACGTGATCTCTGTTGAGATGCTCGCCACGGGCAAGACCGACGTGCGCCATGTTCAGGGTGCCATCGACGCGGGCGGACGCAGGGCCTGATCCGCCCCCTACGCCTTCCACTCCTTGCTGCCGCTGAGCGTCCCCCGGAACTTGCGCTCCAGTCCGTTGGACTCGGTCTGAGACTGATCGATCCGCAGGGGCAGGATCACCGAGAACATTGAACCCCGCCCGGGCTCGGACACAAGCTGGATCTCCCCCTGGAGCACCCCGACCAGCTCGCGCACGATCGCCAGGCCCAGCCCCGCGCCCGAGTGCCCGCGCGTGTGCCCGGACTCGAGCTGCTCGAACTTCTCGAAGACCCGTCGCTGATCCTCGGGCGTGATGCCCGGGCCGTTGTCGATCACCGAGATCCGCACTTGCTCGCCCGTGTCACCGCCCGCGGACGATCCCGGGTCGCTGTCCGACTCACGCAGGCGCTCCACCCGGACGATGACCTCGCCGCGCCGCCCGTCGCCCTCGGGGTCCGCCGTGAACTTGACGGCGTTGGAGAGCAGGTTGAACACCACCTGCTGGAACTTGCGTGCGTCGGTCTCGATCAGCGGCGCCCCGCCCGGCGCCTCCAGACGCACCTCGACCCCCTGCTGGTTCGCCTGCGGGTGGATCAGCCCCACCAGCCCCTGGCAGGCGTCCACCGGGTTGATCTGCTCGATGTTCAGCTCCGTCCGCCCCGCCTCGAGCTTGGCCATCTCCAGCAGGCTCTCGATGAGCGCCAGCAGCGTCCGCCCGGCCGTCACGATGTTCTCCAGGAACCGGATCCGCTTCTCCAGCG
Organism: Phycisphaerales bacterium; assembly: GCA_029260415.1. GTDB lineage: Bacteria > Planctomycetota > Phycisphaerae > Phycisphaerales > UBA1924 > JAJRXR01. The sequence continues at coordinate 9,226 of JAJDDH010000161.1, forward strand.
ACCTCGCCCCCGTCTCGCGACGCTCGGGCCCGTCCTCCCGATGCTCGCTCTTGGCGATCTCCAGCAGCAGCTCCGCGAACCCGATGATCGAGTTGAGCGGCGTCCGCAGCTCGTGCGACACGTTCGCCAGAAAGTCCCCCTTGAGCTTGGCCGCCTCGAACAGCGCCACGTTCGCCTCGGCCATCTCGCTCAGCTTCACGTCCAGCGCATCGTTGATCGCCCGCAGCTCCCCGCGCTTGCCCTCGAGCGCCGTGAGCATCAGGTTGAACGTGTCGGCCAGCTCCTCAAACTCGTCGCCCGTCTCGATCTCCGCCCGGGTGTCCATGTCCCCGTCGCGTACCCGCTCGGCGGTGTCGCGCAGCGACTCGACCGGCGCGAGGATCAGCCTCCGCGTGATCACCGCGAACACCACCAGCGCCACGGCCAGCACCACCGACCCCGCCGCCATGACGTACAGCGTGTTGATGGTCAGCAGCACGCCCGCGTCGCTCGAGCGGCGCTCGCCCAGGATCAGGCCCGCGAACTGGCCGTTCTCGTCGCGCACGGGCAGGGCCATGCGGTACAGACGGCTGAAGCCCACCCAGTCCCGCTCGAACCGCTCGCGCCCGGGCGAGGCGTCCTTCTCGAACTGACGCAGGGCCCGGCGCAGGAACGCGTCCGTCTCCGCCTCCTGGCGGACGCGCTCGAGCGACATCTCCTCGACGTACGTCCCCGCGAGCATCGTCGGACGGCGCTCGTCCGCCCCGGGCTCGATCGAACGCCAGGCGCCGATCACCTCGCGGGTGGTGTCGTGCTGGGCGGTGTCCACCAGCGTGTTCATCCGCAGCCAGGGCAGGCTCAGCGCAATGAGGATGATCAGCGTCGCGGCCCCGCCGAACAGCAGCAGGCACTTGTTCGCCAGGGACAGGTTGTGGAACCATTCGCCGAGTGCCGCCCACATGGGCGAAGTCTATCCGGCGTTCGGGCGGCGTAGGATTGCCCCCGATGCCCCCAAGGACCGTCTATCTCGAGACCTACGGCTGCCAGATGAACGAGCTCGACTCGGAGCTTGTCGCCGGGCGCCTGCGCCAGCTGGGCTACCGCTTCACGCCCGAGGCCAGCCAGGCGGACGTCGTGCTGTACAACACCTGCTCCGTGCGCGAGCGCGCCGAGCAGAAGGTCTGGAGCCGCCTGGGCGAGATCAAGAAACGCAAGACGGACGAGCCCGGGCTGGTCGTGGGCGTGCTGGGCTGCATGGCCGAGCGCGACGGCGAGGCG
>JAJDDH010000162.1 GCA_029260415.1 Phycisphaerales bacterium
GTCATGTGCCCCGCGATCGGCCCAGCGGGCGGGGAGATTCACCCGGGTGTTGATTTTTCGCCACACCCGCCCGTCGGCGCCCGCTCGCGTAACGAACACGCCGCCTGTGCGGGCCAGCGCCCGTACGCACGCTTCTCGGACGCGCTCAGCCCAGCCCGACCGCCTCCGCGTCCCGGTCCGACAGCATCCCGCCGTCGGACCGCTCGCGCACGTCGGGCGTCCGCTTCCAGCTCCGCTCGCATCGGTGCTGGGCACGCAGATCAACGACCACGGGCGTCGAGGCCTTCGCGTCCAGCGACACCCGGCTCACGGCGCACAGATCCGTCAGGTCGTCGAGGTCGAGCGTCGCCAGCTCACCCTCCGGGTCGGGCAGGGTCAGCCCCGCGTCCAGCGGGTTCTCGAGCCCGAGCCCACCCGCGTCGCCGGGCTTCTTGCTCGCCTCGAGCGCGATCATGGCCGCGTGCCGGGCCTGCAGCGCCGCGTCCCACGCCGCCATCGGTCGCACGCCGGTCGCTGGCGCGAACTCCAGCGTGTGGATGCACACCCGGTCGTCCTTCTGGTCAACCCCGTGCAACGCCCGGTACGCCTCGTCCGCCGTGTGGCACATCACGGGCGCCAGCAGGCGGCACAGCCCGTCCGTCAGCGTGTGCAGCGTCCGCTGCGTCCGCCTCCGGCGCGGCGCGTCGGGCGCGTCGCAGTAGAGCCGGTCCTTGACCGCCGCCAGGTAGACCGCGCTGAGCGTCTCGTTGCAGAAGTCGTACAGCGCGTTGTGCGCGCTGCGGAAGTCGTACCGCTCGTACGCCCCGACCACCCGCTCGCGCAACCCGTCCAGCTCGCCCAGCGCCCACGCGTCGATCGAGGCGTGGGGGACGTCCAGCGGCGCCGACTCGTCGTGCTCGTAGTCGCCCAGGTTCGAGAGCATGAACCGCAGCGTGTTGCGGATCTTCCGGTAGCTCTCGCCCGCGAGCTTGAAGAACTCGTCGTCCACCTTCACGTCGTTCTCGTAACTCAGCGAGCAGACCCACCAGCGGAGCACGTCCGCGCCGAACCGCTCGAACAGGCTCTCGATCGTGTGCCCCGCGCTCTTGGACAGCTTCTTCCCGTCCTTGTCGTTGCAGAACCCGTGCGTCAGCAGCGTCTTGTACGGCGGCGTGCCCATCACCCCCAGCGCCGGCAGCATCGACAGCTGGAACCACCCCCGGTGCTGGTCCGAGCCCTCCAGGTACAGCTCCACCGGGAACGCCTCGTCCCCGAACCGCTGACGCATCACCGCGTTCCAGCTCGAGCCCGACTCGAACCACACATCGAGGATGTCGTTGCCCTTCTTCAGCGCCGCCAGGTCCAGCCCGTCGGGCGCCTCAGCATCGCTCCCCGGGTCGTAGTGCGTGAGGAGCTCTTCGGGCGACGAGCGGAACCAGACGTCCGAGCCCTTCTCGCGGAACAGCTGCGCGACCGCCCTGGCCGACGCGCTGGTCATGAACGACGACCCGTCGGGCAGCTCGAAGCTCGGGATGGGCAATCCCCACGCCCGCTGGCGGCTGATGCACCAGTCAGGGCGCGTCTCGAGCATGCCGCGCATGCGGTTGCGACCCCACGCGGGAACAAACATCAGCCGCTCCTCGTCCGCGGACACGACCAGCGCCCCCTCGCGCCGCGTCCGCCCCTGCATCGGGCCCGAGGTGGCTCTCGTCTCGACCCCCACGAACCACTGCTCCGTGCAGCGGAAGATCACGGGCGTCTTGGAACGCCAGTCGTGCGGGTAGCTGTGCATGAACGTGTGCCCGAAGAACAGATGCCCCGACGCCTCCAGGTCCTTGGCGATCTCCGCGTTGGCGTCGAAGATGCTCTCGCCCACCAGATGCTCGGGGACCGTCCCGTCGTACGTCCCGTCGTGCAGCACCGGGCAATAGACGGGCAGCCCGCAGCGCAGGCCCGTCTGGTAGTCGTCGGCGCCGTGCCCGGGCGCCGTGTGCACCAGCCCCGTGCCGTCCTCGAGCGTGACGTAGTCGGCGCTCACCACGCTGTAGCACGTGCTGGTGTCCGCGTCCGGTTCGCCCGCGGGGGTGGGGGCCCGATCGATGAACGGGTGCCTGTAGCGCAGCCCGAGCAGCTCACTCCCCTTGACCGTCGCCAGCACCCGGACCTCGTCGCTCTTGCCCGACTTGGTCACCTTCTCGACCAGTTCCTTCGCCAGCACCGTGACGTTGCCATCGACGAGCACCAGCGCATATTCGAACCGCTCGTGCACCGCGATCGCCAGGTTCGCCGGCAGCGTCCACGGCGTCGTCGTCCAGATCATGAAGCTGGGCGTCTGACCCGGGCGCTCGTCCTCAGACACCCCGAACGCGTCGTACACCGCCCCCGCGTCCGCGGCCTCGAAGTCCACGTACACCGACAGGTCCTCGCGGTCCATGTACTCCAGCTCCGCCTCCGCCAGCGCCGTCTCGTTCGCCACCGACCAGTGCACGGGCTTGAGCGCCCGGAACACCAGCCCGCGCTCCAGCAATCCCGACAGCACGTCCAGCACCGCGCCCTCGTACGCCGGGATCATCGTCAGGTACGGATTCGCGTAGTCCGCCACCGTCAGCAGGCGCTGCATCTGCCCGGTCTGGAGCTTGACGAACTTGCTCGCGTACTTCTGGCACGCCTTGCGCACCGCCGTCCGCCGCGTGTCGTCGTCGAGGCCCTCAAGCTTCTTGATGTCGCCCGACTCGACCAGCTCCGTCATCACTTTGTGCTCGATGGGCAGCCCGTGGCAGTCCCACCCGGGCACGTACGGCACGTCGTAGCCCATCATCGAGCGTGTGCGCACGACAAAGTCCTTCAGGCACTTGTTCATCAGGTGCCCGAGGTGGATCGACCCGTTGGCGTAGGGCGGGCCGTCGTGGAACACGAACCGACCATTCGGGTGCTCGCGCTCGCGCAGCGACTCGTACAGGCCCTTGCCGTCCAGCTTCGACCATCGCTTCAGGCTCGACGGCTCGTTCTGGATCAGGTTCGCCTTCATCGGGAAGGACGTCTTGGGCAGGTTCAGCGTCTTGCGGTAGTTCCGCTCGTCGGCT
>JAJDDH010000163.1 GCA_029260415.1 Phycisphaerales bacterium
GGTGACGTCGCTGGCGAGTTCGAGGGTGTTCCCGCCGCCGGGGATGTTGATGCTGCCCGAGACCTGGGGGGCGCCGGTGAGGATCGACGGCGAGTTGACGAGCGTGAGGGCGCCGCCTGCGGATGTTGTGATCGTGCCCCCGATGACGGTGGCGGTATTGAGCGTGATGTCCGCGCCGTCGGCGGAGAGCGAGCCGCCGCCGGACTGGTCGATGGTGTCCTGGACGCGGATGCCGATGGAGGCGGGGACATTGGCGGTAATGAGGCCGTTGTTGACGACGTCGCCGCCGATCTGGCCTGCCCCGTCGATGGTGTGGTTGGCGCCGTGGGTGAGCGTGAAGCCGGCTTCGGCGGAGACCTGGGCATCGACGAAGTCGGTGCCGACGGTCCCAAGGGTGACCGTCCCGGAGCCGTCGAGCGAGAACCCGGAAACGGGGGTGGTGACGCCAGCGACAAAGGCGAGGCTGGAGTTGAAGACGTTGCCGTTGCTGTTGACGACGATCGTACCGTCGTTGGTGACGCGGTCGAACACGCGGGCGCTGTCGCTGCTCTGGATCTCGAGCCTGGCATCGGGGTTCGAGATGTCAAGGGAGGTCATGTCGACGACGCGGTCGAGATCGACGGTGTAGGCGCCGACAAGGCCGAGGGTGGCGGTGTCGCCCTCGAGGCGTGGGTAATCGGTCGCGGGGAGCCAGTTGAGGGCGTCGTCCCAGAAGCCGCTGACGGGCAGGGCCCAGGTGTAGGCGGTCTGGGCGTGGACCGAGCTCGCGGCCCCGACGATCGCGAGCAGGGACACCAGGCGTGTGCAGCGTGAGGCGTTCATGATCTCTCTCCAGTGGCGCGGGAGCGCCGTGTGTACATCGTCGTAGAAGCGGAGTCAGGGTCGGTGTCAGCGCGGACCCGGGGTGTCCCCGAGACTCAGCCGAGAACCGGGGAGATCGCCCTTCACGTGAGCCCAGATCTTTCTGGGATCGCGGGTTCTCGGACGCTCAGGGGCAGCCCGCGCCGAACGCGGACAGGAACGCGAGCACGTCGGCGAAGTCGAAGACGCCCGACGGGCTGGCCAGGTCCGCGGCGGGGCCCATGGCGCCGAACGCGGAGAGGAACGCGAGCACGTCGGCGAAGTCGAGCGTGCCGAAGGACTCGGCCAGGTCGGCGGCGTTGCAGGGACCCAGCGGCGTCATGCCCTGGAACTCGGCGCAGCCCAGGTCCACGATGGGGTTGGCGCCGTCGCCCACGCCGGTGTCGGGCGTGCCCGTGTCGTCAACGAATCGCGGCGCGGCGTAGTAGTCGACCGACGCGAAGGGGCTCAGCAGGAGGTTGTTCCCGCGGTCGATCGCGGGGGACCCGGGCATGAGGCGGACGTTGTCGTCCGTGGTGCCCGGGTTGTTGTCGGGCCCGTCGGCGTCAACAATCATCGGGTCGGCCGAGAGATTCCCCACGCCCGCGGGCGCCGGGTCGCCCATGCCCAGCGACTGGACGATCGAGCGGTTGAGGGTCACCGTTCCCACGAGGTTGGTCCAGAGGTTGTCGTCCTGCCCGCCGGACGCGGCGCCGTCGTTGCCCCAAAGGATGGAGTTGTCGATGCGGGTGTCGCCGTCGGGGCAGAAGACGCCCCCGCCCACGGACGTGCTGTGGTTGTTGACGACGGTGGAGTTGATCAAGCGGAGCAGGCCGTCGCTGTCGTTGTCGATCGCGCCGGTACCGTCGCCGTCGTTGCCGGAGAAGAGGCAGTTCTCGATGGTGAGCTGTGAGTTCTCGCCGGTATCGAAGCGGAGGGCGTTGGCGCCGATGCTCGTGGACTCGTTGCCGATGAACCGGCTCTTGCGGACGGTGTGGTCTCCGTCGAACAAGTAGCCGATGGCGCCGGCCTGGGGGCTGGAGTTGGATCGGAAGTCGCACCCGTCAAAGACGGTGACGGCCGCGGGCGAGGTCATGAGCACCGACACGGCGCCGCCGACGCCAACGCTCGACGAGTTGGATCGAAACTCGCTGTCGAACACCGAGTGAACACCAACACCCGCGAGCCACAACGCGCCGGCGGTGTTCGACGCGTTCGAGATGAACTCGCACCGATCGATCGTGGTCGAGACGTCGGCGCTGACGCCGCCTCCGCTCAAGCTCGCCGTGTTCCCGAGGATCTGGCAGTCGGAGATTGTCGCAAAGTTCGGGTACGCCCCCTCAAGCGCGATCGCGCCGCCCTGGTTGCTGGCGTGGCAGTCTGTGATCACGAGGTTCCGCAGCGTCGGGGCGGCGTCGTCCGCGAGAATGCCCGCGCCGTGGTCTCGCAGCCCGCCGCTCACGTCCGCCAGGCCCCGGATGATGAAGAACCCGTCGAGGACCGTGCCCGGGCCGGCGTTGAAGATGGACACGACGTGGTACGACACGCCCTGACCGCTGAGGGTTGTCTCCGGGTCCAACGGGTCGCCGCGCTGGGCGAGGCTGCTCTCACCACCTGAGAATCCGCCGTACACGCCCACGCCGTTGGGGATGGTGAACGTCGCGCCCCGCCCCGCGGGCGTGTCCGGGACGTACACGCCCTTGGCGACCCAGAGCTGATCGCCCGAGCCGGACGCGGCCAGGGCGTCGGTCAGCGAGTCGAACGCGCGGGACCACGACGAGCCATCGCCGCCCGGCGCGGCGGTGATATCAACGCGCAGAATGTCGGCCAGAGCGGCCCCCGAGGTGATCCCGAGGCAGGCGAGCGCTGTAACGATCCGCTGGTAGGTGTTCATATCCCGTCTCCTGAGGCCCTCGCCCCGTTTGCCTTCCGCCTCCGTGCCTGCCGCGGCGCAACGCCTTCGCGCCTTCTTCAGTAAGCCGAGATCCGGGCCCGCGACCCTTCAGCGGGTTGAGCGGCGGCTCAGGGGCACCCCGCCCCGAAGGCCGCCAGGAACGCGACGATGTCCGAGAAGTCGAAGACGCCGAATGGGGGGGCCAGGTCGGCCTGGGGGTCCATCGCGCCCAGAGCGGTCAGGAACGCGACCACGTCGGAGAAATCCAGCACGTTGAACGGCTCGGCAAAATCCGCGACCGGGCAGGCGGACGGGGTCACGCCCTGGAACTCGGCGGCGCCCAGGTCCACGATCGCGTTGACGCCGTCCCCCACCCCGGAGTCGGTTGTGCCGACGTCGTCGGCGAACCGCGGCGCGTTGTGGATGTCCAGCGTGGTCGAGGGGTCGAGGTACAGGTTCACACCCCGATCGATCGCGGGCGAGCCCGGGGAGAGGCGGGCGTTGTCGTCGGTCGTTCCCGGGGTGTTGTCGGGGCCGTCGATGTCGAGCAAGAGCGGGTCGTCGCCCAGCGCGTTGACGCCCGCGAGCGGCGTGCCGTTGACGCCCAGGCCCTGGATGATGCTGTGGTTGACCCAGAGCGCCGCGAGACCGGTGTGCCTGATCGAGTCGTACTGGCCCGACTGGGAGGTGGAGTCGTTGCCCCAGATGATCGTGTTGTTGACGTGGGTCTGCCCGCTGGTGGCGAGCACACCCCCCGAGAGGCCCGTCGAGGTGTTCAACGCGATCGTGCAGTTGATGACGTTCAGCTCGCCCTCGCCCCCGTTGAGGATCGCGCCGGCGCCGCTGGCGCCCGTGTTGCCCGTCAACAGCGAGTTCTCGATGACGAGACGGGTTCCCGGGAAGAACGGGTCGAAATCGACCGCCCCGGCGCCCGCGTTCATCGCGTGGTTGGCGAGGAACCGGCACGAGCGGACGCTGTGGTCGCCCTCGCCTGCGTACTCGAGCGCTCCCCCGGTGAGCCCGGTGTTGTTCCTGAACTCGCTGCGCGTCACGAAGGTGAACGAGCCGGCGGACATAGCGGTGTAGATCGCGGGCCCCGAGCCGCCAGTCGCCTCGTTCAGGCGGAACTCGCAGTCGTCGACCGTGTTCACGCTCTGCCCGATGAACCGGATGGCCCCGCCCGACGGGGCGGTGTTCCCGATGAACGCGCAGCCCTGGAGCGTGGTCGAGACGTTCGTGAGGATGGCGCCGCCGGTCTGGTCGCAGGTGTTGGCGCTGAGCTGGCAGTCGGTGAGGGTCGCGAAGTCGGCGGAGGCGCCGGCGAGGTAGATCCCCCCGCCCGCGCCGGTGGCGTCGCATCCTGAGACGACGAGGTGGCGCAGCGTGGGCGCCGAGTTGTTCGCGTAGACCCCGCCGCCGTTGGTCCGCCCCGGGGTCCCCGTGCCGTTGGCCAGCCCGCTCTGGATGTAGAGGCCGTCGAGCACCGTCGCGGGCCCAACGCTGTCGAGCGTAACGACGGAGTACACGCGCTGTCCGGAGCTGTGCAATCCGGTGAGGACCACAGGCGGGTCGAGCGGGTTGCCGCGCTGCAGGAGCGAAGACTCGTCGCCCTCGAACCCACCCAGGACCTGCACGCCGTCGGGGATGTTGAACGTCGCGTCGCGGGAGGCGGGCGTCTCGGGCGCATAGGTCCCCTTGGCGATCCAGACCTGGTCGCCCGAGCTCGTCGCGGCCAACGCGTCGGTCAGCGAGTCGAACGCGTCTCGCCACGAGCTGCCGTCCCCACCCGGCGCCGCATCGTCATCAACCCGCAACACGTCCGCCCATGCCGCCCCCAGCAGGAGCCCGAGGCCTGTCAGACACTGCGCGACCGCTCGCTTGGATCCCATCGGTCCACCCCTTCCGTTTGGGAGGGACCGTCCGCGGCGCCCTCACCCTCCAGCCGAGATCGGGAGGGTGCGCCCTTCACGGGTTCTGCGAGACCGCCTCGGGCTTACGGGCAGCCAGCGCCGAACGCGGAGAGGAACGCGACCACGTCGGAGAAGTCGAAGGCCCCCAGGGGCGGGGCGAGATCGGCAAGCGGGTCCATCGCGCCGAAGGCGACGAGGAAGGCGACCACGTCAGAGAAGTCCAGCGCCCCAAACGGCGGCGCCAGGTCAGCCGGGTTGCACCCGAGCACAAGCTGCGTCGCGGGGACCAACTCGAGCGTCATGACGGGTCCGAACTCACCGAACGGGATGAGCTGGAGCTGGGCGTTCTGGCCGTACCAGTTCGGTCCTTCGCTCACGCCCGACGGGACGGGCGTCTCGCCCCAGGCGCCGAAGATCAGCCCGTCGGCGACGAACGGCTGCTCCAGCACGAACGCGTCGCTCTGACGCTCAAAGACAAACCGGGGCTGGACGGGCGCTTGCACGTCGAAGCCACCGCCGTTGGGGTCGTCCTTGCACGCGTTCATCTGCCCGAGCTCTGAGGGTTGGTCGAGTCCCATGGACACCAGCCACGGTTCGGGGTTCTGCCCGCCGTTGAACGTGACGATGATGGGCTGCACGCCGACAAGGCTGAGCTCTTCGATCTGGATCTCGACCTGGTCGCACACGGGGAAGGGCCCGGGGAGGATGAGGTCGTCGAGGCGGCGGACAAGGGTGTCGCCGTTGCCGCAGCTCCCGGGAACCCCCGCGACGGGAACGCTGCCGAAGAACGGGTCGGAGCCGGGGCCGAAGAACCCGGGGGGGATGGGGAAGCCGGCGAAGTCGATCTGGCTGCCCGGCCCAGGCACGGTCGCCCAGCAGTCCACGCCGAGCGGGTGCGTGGGCGGCACGGGCTTCGCGCCGAACGCCTCGATGGTGACGTCCAGCGGGTTGTCGAGCGTTCCGCCCTCGAAGATGTAGGGCCCGAACGCGTTGTCCGTGTCCAGGGGGGGCTCGAGGCCCAGTGTCTCCACGGTCAGCGTGTTGGTCGCGAAGTTGAGGCTGCCGGCCCCGCCGTCGAGCATGATCTGCTCGAGGATGCGGATGAGGATGCTCTGCGGCGGCTCGCCCACGCTGAAGGGCGTCTGATAGACCACGACCTGCGGGGAGACCGCGTCGGGCACGCCCGTGGTGAGCCTGAACAGGCCGTCCTGCGTCGGAGGCTCGGGGACCGTGACCATGTACCGGCGCTTCCACGGGTCGGGCTGCGCGCGCAGGGGGACGGGGATGATCGAGGCCGTCCAGTTCGACATCGAGACGCACAGCCCGTCCAGGTCGTACCCGCAGTCGATGAGCGACTGGCTCACGTTGGCGCAGACCTGGGCGACGATGTTGCCCGGCTGGTTGACGGGCGGGCGGATCTGGATGCCGCCGAAGATCGGCGTGGGTCCGACCCCGGGCTTGTTGAACGTCGCGGCCTGGAGCTGGGCCATGATGATGAGCGCCTTGAGGAACCCGTTGCCCCCGCCGAAGCCGACGATCTTATTCGTGTACGTGATCGTGACGCCGCCACTGGGCGTGCAGAGCTTGATCTTGATCGACAGGTTGATGGTGTTGGGCAGCGTCATGTCGCAGATGTTGATCCAGAATCCGCCCGAGGGCAGGCGGACGCCCGGGTAGATGTTCACCAGGGGCTTGATGGGCGGGGGCGGGATGTCGCCCCCGGCATAGAACACCGCGTCGAGCGCGTCCAGTTCGTCGCCCGCGTCGAGCAGGATGTGGTCCACGGCGTCGTACAGCAGCTGGTTGGATCCCGCACCGCCAGAGGTGAACACGTCGCCCCGCACCCCGTTGCCCGAGGCCTGCTGATCCACCGCTGTCCCGGAGACGCCCGCCGAGCCGGCGTCCACGGATAAGAACGCGAACATGGTGTCCGAGGGCCCGTCGATCGACCCGTCCCCGTCGTCGTCGGTCGGGTCCGAGAGGATGAGCGCGTCGAGGTTGTCGGTGGGCAGGAGCCCCAGGCTGGAGGCGGAGATCGCGCGATCCAGCGTGATCGGGAGCCCCACCACGACGGTCAGCACGTCCGCCGCTGACCACCCGTTGGCGCCCAGCGTGGGCGAACCGGGCGTGAGGGAGAAATAGATCCGCGTGCCGACATCGATCGGGCCGGCGCTCTCAAGGGTGAGCCCGTCCACGCTGTCGCTCGTGTTCATCGCCAGACCGAGATCGGTCTCGACCTTGAACAGCGCGTGACCCGGGACAGCGATCTCGAACAGGTCCGCGCCGTTCTCGGGGGCTTGCGATTCGACCGGCGTGCCCGGCTGACCGGCGCTGGCGGGCCGCACAGAGAAGTCGTACACGCCCGCGAAGACCGCGTCGCCCGCGGCGAGCTTGGTCCCGTCGTCGAGCGCATCGATGTTGTCGCCCGGCGCCAGACCCAGCGAGAGCAGACCGTCGCCCAGCAGCGTGTTGTCGCCGGCGCAGTCGGTGCGGAACAGGTCCTGCTCGTCCGGGAGCAGGAACACATCCGTTGGCGGCGCGCCGACCGTCCCGGAGTCGTGGGTAAACACCTGCGCGTGAACGCCCGCTCCGAGGGAAACGATGGCGCCCAGCAGGACGCGGGTCTGCATCTTCGTCGAGTGCCGCATGAGATCCTCCTCGCAGAGACGCTGCGTCCCGCGCGTTCGTGGATCGATCACGTCGCATTGTCACTCGAAGAGCGGTGGGTGTCACGAAAAACCGTGAAATCGCCGGATATGGCCGGTTCGTGCGCCCTGTCGAGGCTACGGGCAGCCGCCGGCGAAGGCGCCCAGAAACGCGACCACGTCGGAGAAATCCAGCGTGCCCGCCGGAGGGGCGAGGTCCGCCAGCGGGTCCATCGACGCGAACGCCGAGAGGAACGCGACAACATCCGAGAAATCCAGCGACCCGAACGGGCTGGCCAGATCGCCAGCGTTGCACGCGGGATCGCCCAGGCGCCCGCTCGGGTTCACGCGCTGGGCGACGATCGCGTCGTCGTCGTCCCCGGGCCGGTCCCGGTACCAGATGACCACGATCCCGTCGCCCGACGCGACCGAGCGCACATCGCTGACCTGCTCGGCGCTCGAGAGCTGCAGCGCCACCGGATCGAGCTTGCCCGCCCCGTCCACGCGGCGCATGACAGCGCCGCCCTCGCCGCCGATGACGACCGAGAGGCGACCGTCCCGCCAGACCGCGTCGAAGCTAGACCCGAACCGTTCGATCGGGTGAATCGCAACGCCCGCGTCGCCCCAGAGGCGGTCACCCCCGAGCGAGATGCGCTGGGCGTTGATCGTCTGGTCGTCCAGCAGGCCGTTGCGCCAAGAGACAATCAGGTCGCCCGTTGCGTCGTCTGGCTCCACGATCGGATCGAACTGGCGATCGGCGCCCAGGGAGACGACATGCCCCTCGAGCGGGAAGGCGAGCGACCCGTCCGGGGCGATGCGCTGCATCCGCAGCGGAGCGGGCGTGAACCCGGTCTCGAAGCCCTCGGTGAACATGAGCACGGCGCCGCCCTGACCGTCCGCGACCGCGACCGGGTCCGTGTGGCGCGAGCTGGTGATGTCGGGCGGTGATCCGTTAAGGCGGATCGGCGCCTCCCAGGCGGGCAGGCCGTCAGCGTCGAGGCGCTGCACCCGGATGAGACGGGTGTACGGGAACGGCGACGCGTCCCAGAAGATGTACGCGCCACCGCCCGGCTCGGGGACCACGGCAAACACCCGCATGTTCGAGCCCGAGAGGTTGTCAAAGATCGCTGGCGACGCCCAGACCGGCGCGCCCTGCGGGTCCACCCGATCGGCGCGGATCGTGGACTGGGCGTGCGAGACAATCATCACGTCATCGCTTGCGAGGCGGGCGGCGCCGCCGAGCGTGAACACCTCGCTGGTCATGAACCCGCTCGGCCAGGTCAGCGCCCCGCCCGCGTCGAAGCTCTGCACCGGGTAGCTGTCGAGCCCGACCCGAGCGCGGCTGACAATCGTCGAGCCGTTCGTCGTGACAAGAACCGGGGGCAGGTGGAAGCCGCACGTCGGGTCCTCCTGCGCCAGAAGGCCGTCGGGCGAGAGCAGCATGCCCCGGAGCGAGACGCGTTGGAGGCGGACCGCCCCGACACAGATGTTGTCCTGCCACGCTGCCCAGACCGCCCCGTCATTGGCGCCGACGATGTTGTGGCGCTCGCTGAACGTGACCCCGGCATACCCCACGCGCAGGGGCGTCGCGGGGTCCGAGGACCACTGGGCGATGGCGCCGGAGCTGGCCATGGAGAGCAGCCCGAGCGTGCAATGCAGGGCGAATCGGCGGTGGCGGCGTGGACGCATGGCGTGTTCTCCGGGTTGAACAAGCCCCAGCCTACGGCGCCATGCGCCCGCAACGACCCCCCTGTTCAGCGGGCCTGAATGCTTTACGGGCAGGGGCCGGCGCCGAACGCGACCAGGAACGCCAGCACGTCGTCAAAGTCGAACACGCCCATAGGCAGGGCCAGATCCCCCGCAGGGTCCATCGCCCCGAACGCGACCAGGAACGCGAGCACGTCATCGAAGTCGAGCGTGCCGATCGGGACGGCCGTGTCCGC
>JAJDDH010000164.1 GCA_029260415.1 Phycisphaerales bacterium
CGCGCGAACAGCGACACCGTCTGGCTGGTCTCGGACCAGTCCCACTGGCGGACGCAGATCGCCTCGTCGTGGATCGTCGGCACGCCCGGAGGGTACCCCCCACCCACGCCCGCCCGCACGCGCGTACGCTCACACCATGCATTTCCGCCTGATCGACAGGGTCATCGAGCGCGAGCCCACCCGCCTGGTGGCGCTCAAGCAGGTCTCGCTCAGCGAGGAGTACCTGCAGGACCACTTCCCCACGTTCCCCGTCCTGCCCGGCGTGCTGATGCTCGAGGCGATGGTTCAGGCGGCGCGTGAGCTGGCCGACCCGGATTGCGGTTCGAACCCGCCGCTGGTCCTCGGATCCGTCCGGGCGCTCAAGTACGGGCGGTTCGTCACGCCCGGGTCCACGATCCGGGTGACGGTGGAGCTCAAGTCCGCCCCGGGCCAGACCCCGGTGGACGCCAAGGGAACCGTTGAGATCATGCCCTCCGCGGACGGCGAGGGTGGCGGCGTCGCGGCCTCCGGACGCATCTCCCTCCGCCGCGCGGTTGTCCCGACCCCCGCCCCCGCTGGGCGGTGAGCGGCGCAGCGCGTAGGATGCCCCCTGATTCACTCTGAATCTCCCCCCACCACGCCGAGGCGGAGCCCCGGCCTGTCAGGAAGCTGGAATGACCCGAGACGAAATCTTTGACAGTGTCCGCGAGGTCCTCGTTGATGCGCTGGCCGTCGACGACGACGAGGTGACGCCCGAGGCGAAGCTCATCGCGGACCTGGGCGCCGAGTCGATCGACATCCTCGATATCTCCTTCAAGCTCGAGCAGGCCTTCGGGTTCAAGATCGCCCAGGGCGAGCTGTTCCCCGAGGGCGTCACGCAGGACCCCGAGTTCGTCGAGGGCGGCAAGGTCACCGACAAGGGCCTCGAAGAACTCAAGGGGCGCCTGCCCCACTTCGACTTCACCTCGCTCGAGGCCGACCGCTCCGTCGGGAACGTCGCCAACATCTTCACCGTGGACGCGCTCGTGGACTTCTGCGAGCGCAAGCTCCAGACCGCGGCCTGATCGGACTCACCATGCGCTGGATGTGGATTGACCGCGTCGTCGAGCTGATCCCGCGCGAGAAGCTCGTCGCGATCAAGGGCGTCTCGCTGGCCGAGGAGCACCTGCACGACCACTTCCCCGCGACAAGCGACCGCCCGGCGACGCCGATCATGCCCATGTCGTTGATCGTGGAGGGCATGGCCCAAACCGCGGGCGTGCTCGTCGGGCACGCCGAGGCGTTCCGTGAGAAGGTGGTCCTGGCCAAGGTCAGCAAGGCCGAGCTGAGCGAGGACGCGGTCCCGGGTGATCAGCTCCGCTACACCGCGACGATCGAGTCGATGACGGACATGGGCGCCTCAACCAAGGGGGTCATCGAGCTGATCCGCTACGAGGGCGGCGCTCCAGGCGAGCCCCGCGAGATTGGGCGCGTGGACCTGATGTTCTCGCACCTGGACAACAACATGGGCGGCGTCGAGTTCCCCGAGCACAACTTTGTCTTCGGCGAGAGCTTCCGCACGCTGCTGCGCTCCAGCGGCGTCGAGATCCCGGCTTAACTGTCCGGCCTAGAACACCACGAGCTGCAGCAGCCCGAGCACGACGGGCAGCGCCGAGATGGCGATCGCGGCGCCCGCGAGCTTTCGCCCGGTGCTGTGTCGATGACCCCCCACGAACTCGCAGATCACCACGACCAGCGCGACTGTCGCGAACTTGAAGGCGATCAGCCCCGCGAACCCGCTGAGGTCAATGATCCGGGCGGCCAGCGCGTTGGCCTCCTCGAAGCCGTGGAAGTTGATCAGCGCGTTGGTGAGCATCAGGTCGAGCGACGCGGCCAGGATGTACCAGAGGTAGTGGTCCGGGTACCTGACCGGGCGCGACGCCAGGCCGCGCGTCGCCTCCCGAGCGTTGGGAAGGTCCGGTGCACGCATGCCAGACCTTACGCAAGATGCTCGGAGATGATCCGCTCAAAGAGCCCTGTCGGGGCGGCTTTGCCCGTCCAGCCCTCGAACTGCAGGGCCGCCTGGCGGACGAACATGTCCACGCCATCGATGGTGGGCAGGCCCCGCTCGCGGGCCGCGAGCAGCATCGGAGTGTCGATGGGGGTGTAGATCGTGTCGAAGACCGCCGTCCCGGGGGGGCAGGCGTCCAGCACGGACCCGGGCACGGGCGACTGATCGGGCGCGGGCCCGCCCGCCATGCCCACAGGCGTGGCGTTGACAATCGCGTCGGGCGGGGACTCCGCCAGCTCGTCCATCGTCAGCACGTCGCACACGTCGGGCCCGATCGACTCGCTCAGGGCGGTCGCCCGTTCGGGCGTGCGGTTGACGATGAGCACCCGGGCGCCCAGGGCGCTGACACCCGCGCCGATCGCCCGCGCCACACCCCCCGCGCCCACGATCGCGACGCGCTTGCCCGTCAGGCCCGCCAGCGCTTCGTTCAGACACGCCGCGGCGGCGGGCGCGTCGGTGTTGCTCACGCTCACGGCCAGCCGCCCCTCGTCGCGCTCGATGGTGACGGTGTTCGCCGCGGCGCATCGCTCGCTCATCGCGTCGATCGCCCAGCCCTGCTCGCGCGCCAGGCGGGCGAGGTGCTCCTTGTGCGGGATGGTGACGCTGGCGCCGGAAAGATCCAGCGC
The DNA here is from genome assembly GCA_029260415.1 of Phycisphaerales bacterium. GTDB lineage: Bacteria > Planctomycetota > Phycisphaerae > Phycisphaerales > UBA1924 > JAJRXR01. Next base: position 2,656 of record JAJDDH010000164.1, read on the forward strand.
GCGGTGGTCGATCATCGCCAGCAGCGTCGCCTTGAAGCTCTCGTACGCGCCGTCCTGCCCGGTCTCGCCCGATGCGATGGGCAGGGGCAGGTACACCCCGTCGTGCCCGACACCCTCAAACCCCGCGTTGTGGATGTGCGGCGACATCGAGTGCCCCACGGGCCAGCCGATCACGCCGTAGACCCTGGTCTCGGGGGTGATCGAGCGGAAGCGGTACTGGTCCAGCAGCTCGCGGAGGGTGGGCTGACCGGGCGCCGTGGTCTCTTCCTTGTGGATCGAGGCGAAGGTGAGGAAGGCCCCGAACTTGGGCGCCAGCACGCGGCTCATCAGCCCGAACTCGCCCATGCCCAGCGCGATCATGGGCTTGGTGCGGTCGCCCAGCAGATCGAACAGCTCGAGGTTGTCACGCAGGCTGCGCGCGCGGAAAGCGACCTTGTGCACCGCCGCGGCGCCCTCGGTGCTCATCGCCAGCACGCGCCGGGTCAGGTCCGCCGGGCGCGAGTCGAAGTCGTGCGTCGAGAGGATCAGGCTCGTGCGCACGTCGCGTGACTGCTTGTCGTGGTCGATCGCGAGGTTGACCTTCTGGCGGAGGTTGGCCGATCGGGTGTACGCGGCCAGCTCCACGTCGATGTACGCCGGGGGGTGGTCGCTCGTGCCCAGGGCCTCGAAGAGCGCTACCCGCGTCATGTCGTCCGCGTCGCAGGCTCCCCCCTCCCACGTCGGGCGGCAGGTGACGATGCAGGGCAGGGGCGAGTCCTGGACGAGCCCGAGGATGATCTCCGTCTCGCCCTCGTCGCCCGAGCAGAGCTCATCGACGCGGTACTCGACCAGATCGGCGCCCGCGTCCTTCGCCTCGCGGGCGCGGAGCAGGGCGTGATCGACATCCCGGACCATCATCGGTGCGCAGAGCAGTGTTCCCATCGGGGGCGAGTCTAGGTGCTCGCGGCGCGCGGATGGGCGACGCCCCAGATGTTGCGGTGCGTGATGGGCTGATGCTCGAACCGGGCCTCGATCTCGGGCTCGAGCCCGTAGAGCTGCCCGGTCTCGTAGAGGGCCAGCTCGAAGCCCGCCCGTTCCAGGATCGCCCGGAGACGCTCGGCGCTGAGCGGGTTGGGGTGGCTCGTGGGCGCGATTTTCTCGCTGTGCGTCTGACCGGTGTTGAGCACCTCCCAGGCGTTGCGCATCGCGGCGTACGTCTTGACGAGGCGGTTGAAGTGCTCGGGGTCCGCGTCTTTGTGGGGCTCGAGGAATGCCGCGGCCCGCTCGTCGCCCCAGAACAGCAGGTAGTCCAGCTCGCTGGGGAACGTGTGGAAGACGAGCGACCCGCCCGGGGCGAGCTGACGCCTGAGCGAGACGAGCATCGCGCCCAGCTGATCGTCAAAGAGGTGCTCGAAGATGTCGAACGCGATGGCGATGTCGATCGAGCCATGCGACTCAGAAAAATCCGCGGCATCACCCAGCACGAACTCTGGTGAGACGCCTTCCTCAGCCGCCAGCTCATGGGCGATGGTCAGGGCGGTGGCGTCGAGGTCGATGCCGAACGCGTTGAAGCCGCGGTG